>JAYSXN010000391.1:0-2878 GCA_043717405.1 Gammaproteobacteria bacterium | reverse complement strand
GATTGCGGCCACTGTCGCCGCCGTCGAGTTCCAGTGACTCGCAGCGTTCTTCGTCGAAGATGGAAAACGCCAGGTTGAACCGGCGCAGCAATTCCACGAACCACTGGTTCACCAGGCTTTCCGGCAGCAGGATCAGCACGCGCCGGGCGCGACCGCTGGCGATCAATTGCGCGGTGATCAGGCAGGCCTCGATGGTCTTGCCCAGGCCCACTTCATCGGCAAGCAGCAGCCGTGGTACGCGCCGTTCGGCGGCAATCTCGGCGACACGCAGTTGATGCGCAATCAGATCGATTCGCGCGCCCAATACACCCCAACCGGGATGCGCCCGTGCACGCGCTCGTCGTCCAAGCAGTTCACGACGTAATTCAAAACGATCATTACGATCCAGCCGCCCCGCCAGCAGGCGCGCGTCGGCTTGCGACACCGGCTGCTCGGCATCGAGTTCACCCTCGGCAAAATCATCGCCGCCGCAGCGGTAGCGGATCAGGCCTTCATCGACGTCGAAATGCTCGACGATTCGCGCAACGCCGTCGACTTGCACGCGATCGCCGGGCCGGAATGCCGCGCGCAGCAGCGGTGCGCTGCCGATAGCGTAGTGCCGCAACATGCCCGAGCCGGTGAACACGATCTGCACCTGGCGGCCGGCCACGCGCAGCACCGTGCCGAGGCCCAGTTCGGGTTCGGCACTGCTGAACCATCGTTGCCCGGGGCGAAATTCAAGCATCTCAGCGCCAGATGGACAGTTGCTCGGCCGGGGCGCGATACATCGCTTGCCCAGGCTTGCAACCGTAGGTGGTAATGAACGCAGGCGTGTTCGCCAGCGGGCCGTTGACGCGCCATTTCGCCGGCGCAAATGGTGATTGCGGTGGCGCGGCCAGCGCTGCGGCATTGTCCTGTCGCGCCCACACCGACGCCCAGGCGCTGAAGAATTCTTTCGCAGCGAGAGGGTCGGGCGTGCCTTGGGCCGCCAGCGCATCCCAGGATAACTCCACTGCGGCCAGGTCCGCAGCATTCTGCCGCTGCGTGAGCGCGCTGTTGACCATCGCTGACGCAGTGGCAGCGTAGCTGCTGAACTGCGCCAGCAGCCCGGCCTGGCGGGCGGCGAGCGCGCGGCCATCGGAGTTGGTGAAATCGGCGAATGCCAGGCTCAACTGCTGCGCCACCAGGGCGCCGAAACTTCCGTAGCTTGCAGCCACCGAGCGCAGCTCCAGTGCCGGTGGACGCAGCGCGGAGGCCGTGACTATCAGGCGATTCTGCGGCGGCTGGTAACCGATCAGCGGATGCGTCTGGCTTACCGGCCATGGATACAGCGCGTTGTTCAGCCTGGTCAGTGCGCGCACGCGGTTCCAACGGCGCAACGCCAGGACATTGCCGGCGAAATCCTGCCGCCCGATTTGCAGGCCGGACAGGGGTGGCGGATCACGCGGGCGGCCGATCTCAAGGCGCATCGCCGACAGCTTGGCGTGCGCCGCGGCCTTGCCCTCCGCGCGCAGCCACGCGGCGCGATCAATCGCGCGGGCCATTGCCACGCGAATGGTTTCAGCGATCGCAGCGGCACGTTGCTCGTCGGCCGATGACATCGCGGTTTCGCCATAAGCTTCGCTGAGCAGGTCGGCGGCGTCCCCATCGGCAAGCGTGGCAAGGCGGTCGCCCACGCCAGGCGACCACCCGGGTGGCATCGCTGCACCGGCATTCAGCGCCGCAAGGTAGTCGTGCCGCGGGTCGACAGCAAGGGTGGAGGCTAGCGAGCTTGCCAACTGCACGCGCAGATAAGCCTGCCACTGCGGTATGGACGGCTTTGTGAGCAGCGCATCCAGCGCGCTGAAGAATGACGCCTGCTGCACGCTGATGCTGTCCTGCGGCGGTACGCCTTGCGCCTGCATGAAATCGGGCAGGAACAAAGACGGATAGCTCTTGCCTGCCTGCGCAATGGCAAGGGTCCGGTTGTCCTGGCTGCTCATTGCTGCGGCAAGCGACTGCTCCAGCGCCCAGGCGTCCGCGGATTGCTGCTGCAAACGGACTTCGGGCACGCCGCTGAAGCGCAGTACGTTGGTGATGTAGTCCCGATAGAGCTGCGTTGCACGCTGTAATTCCGGAGCAGTGGTTGAGTAATAAGCACGGTCGGGCAAGCCGATGCCGCCGGCATAAAAGGTGGCCCGCGGCTGTCCGGTAGATGGATCGCGCAGCGCGCCAAAGCCAAACAGCACCGGCACTCCCGCCGCGTGCATCGCCGCAACGACGCGAGTAATGTCTCGGGGTTTCCGCGCAGCGTCGATCTGCGCGAGCAAAGGTGCCGCCGCGGCATGCGCGGCAGTGTCGAGTTGCGTGGCGTCCTGGCTGCTGGCCACCAGGTCGGCGAGCAGGACCGAGGCGGTGCCCATGCCCACGGGGCTGCTCCGGCTCAACAGCTTGCGGGCCTGCGCGTCGGCTGCCGTATTCAGTTCGTCCCAGCGACTCAAGCTTCGTGCACCGACGGGCAACGGGTGGGAGCGCAACCAGCCCTGGTTGACATGGGTGTAGAAGTCGCTGCACGCCGCAACGGTGGATGCCACGGCCGGTGCCGGCGCGTGCTTTTCAGCCAGGCCAGCCGAGGCGGCAGTGAACAATGCCAGGGCGAGCAACACGCGCATGCCAAGGTGCATCAGCGATCCTGTTGAAACGAGGCGGCAATTCTACAGCGAGCGTCGCAGGCGCGCAGGTCGACGGCGGCAAATCTTCGGCGCCAGGCAAAAAAACGGCCCGGGTCCCCGGGCCGTCGTTCATGCATCTGTAGCGGCGGTTACCAGATCGTTACCTTGGCGTCGCCGCTGCGCACCATCGCATCACCGTCCTTGCACTGGAACGCAGTCTTGAATGCGTCCATGTTCGAGGGCGCACC
>JAYSXN010000040.1:0-7154 GCA_043717405.1 Gammaproteobacteria bacterium | reverse complement strand
GGACATAGCTGGCGATTTCAGCGCTGGTCAAGGCAGCGATGCGCACTTGCGAAACACAGGTTGCATGTTCTTCGCGTCCAGCGCTCATCAGCCATACGCAGGTGATCACGTCATGCGTCTTGCCGGCGAGCTCGGCGAGCATGCGCGCCGCATCGGCATCGTCCAGCGGCTTGCCGTAGACCACTTCGCCAAGCACGACTTCGGTGTCGGCGCCCAGCACGAGCGCGTCGGGCAAGGCCATCACCGACAACAGGCCAGCGCCCGCCTTTTCGCGCGCGACGCGGTTGACGTAGTCGGCGGGCGGCTCACCGGGCTGCCGCTGCTCGATGATGTCCACGTCGAGCACGCTGAATTCCAGGCCAAGCTGGGTCAGCAGTTCGCGTCGTCGGGGGGATTGCGAAGCCAGGTAGAGCATCACGCAAGGATAGCGGGTTTGACCTTGCGCGCAGCTTCCGGTCAGGCGCGGTGATAAGGGTGGTTCACCAGCAGGCTGGCCGCGCGGTAAAGCTGCTCGGCCACGATCAGCCGCACCAGCATGTGTGGCAGCGTCAGCGGTCCGAGTGACCAGCTCTCACCCTGCGCCGCCAGCACTGCCGGCGCATGTCCGTCCGGACCACCGATTAGAAACGCGAGATCTTGCCCATCGCGCCGCCATGCTTCCAGCCGCTGCGATAGTTGCATCGAGCTGTACGGCTTGCCGCGCCCGTCCAGGGTCACCACGTGCGCCTGCTTCGGCACCGCTGCCAGCACCCGCGCGCCTTCGTCGCCGATGGCGCGCGCCGCATCGCGCCCTTTGCCGCGCAATCCCGGTTCGATCTCGCACAGCGCAAGAGGCAGCCAATGCGAAAGCCGCTTCTGGTATTCGGAAAAACCGCTGCTCACCCAATCCGGCGCGTTGCCGCCCACCGCAATCAGGACGGCCTTCACTCAGGTGCCGGTCTCTGCCTCGGGCGGCTGGTCACCGACCGTCCACAGGCGCTCGAGCGCATAGAACTCGCGGACGCGCGGAAGCATCACGTGCACGATGACGTCGCCAAGGTCGACCAACACCCATTCCGCTTCGCGCTCGCCCTCGACACCCAGCGGCATGACACCGCACTTCTTGGCAAACTGCACCACTTCATCGGCTACCGATTTCACGTGCCGGGTGGACGTGCCGGACGCCACGACCAGGTAGTCGGCGATGCTGGTCTTGCCGCGCACGTCGATCTCGATGGTATCCCGGGCCTTCATCTCCTCGAGTGCCGCATGCACTTGCGTAAGCAGCGCCTCGGGAGTGGGCGCCGGTTCCGGCATTCGGGTCTTGATGACGTGGGCTTTGCTGGTCAAAAGGTTTCTCGTCTGGTGCATGGAGTCGTGTTGCGATTATACGCTCAGCCCTGGGCGCGGGCCCGGTACAGGCCGTGGCCATTTATGTATTCGGCGACCGGGGCCGGCACCCATTCCACCCATGGCCGGCCGGTGGCGATGCGCAGCCGCAACTCGGTCGAGGATTCGCAGCGCAAGGGATGCATTGGCAACGCCGCGTAGCCACCGGCAGGCTGTTGAAGCAAGGCTTCCGGTGCACGCCATCGGGCGGCGAGTTCGGCATGCACTTGCGGCGCCTCGACCGCCAGCCAGTGGAGACTGGTTTTAGTGCCTGGACGTTGCACCGCCAGCAGGTTGCACAGGCCGGTCAGTGATAGCCAGCGGTGCCACGACGGCAAAGCCAGCAGCGCATCGAGGCCGAGCACCCAGACCAAGGGGGTAAGTGCACCAAGCTGCGCGCGGATCTGCGCGAGGGTGTCGACGGAATAGGACGGGCCCTCGCGCAGCAGTTCCCGTCGGTCCACCCGCAGCATGTCATCGCCGGCGACGGCCAGTTGCAGCATTTCAGCGCGTTGCGCGGCGCTTGCGCCGGGCGCCGGCCGGTGTGGCGGATCGGCTGCGGGGACGAGTGTGACCGGCCGGCCGAGCGCTCGCGCGACGGACCGCGCAATGGCGAGATGGCCATTGTGGACCGGATCGAAGGTGCCGCCGTAGAAGACCTGCGCAGCCGTCACGAAGCCAGGAGCCGCCGCGCGCGCGCATCGGCCATTGCCACGAGCAGCCGTTCCAGGCTGAGCCAGGCGTCGCCGCGCAGGCGGCCTTTTGCGATCAGGTCGATGCGCCCGGCTTCAGCGACAAACGCCTGCCAGCTTGCCGCGTCGTGCCGCTGTAGTGCGCGCCGGTACAGCGCCTGCTTGCTGTCCCAGACCCGAGCCTCGCGCATGGCATTGCCGATGTTGCCGCCAGTCGCTGCCACCTGGGCAAGGCTTGCAACCTTGAGTAGTTCCATCGCGACTATGGGCACCAGTCCCGGAACCTGCTCGCCTTCCGCCTTCAGCGAAGCCAGCATGCGCACCGCGCGTTGCCAGTCTCCGGCAAGCGACGACTCGACAAGGCGGAACACGTCGTACCGCGCCGAGTCCGAAACCAGCTCGCGCATCTGCGCTGCATCCAGGCGGGCGCCCGGTGCCAGCAGCGCAAGTTTTTCAACTTCCTGCGCCGCCGCCAGCAGGTTGCCCTCCACGCGTTCGCCAAGGATTTGCAATGCCGCCTGGTCGGCCTGCAGGCCACGGCTGCGCAGCCGCTTCTGCAGCCAGTCCGGCAGCTCGTTGGGCTTGATTGGCCAGACCGTCACGACGTGGCCAAGGCGCGCGATCGCCTCGCTCCATTTGCCGACATGCTTCTGGCTCCACTCGTGCGCGGTGACCATCAGCACTGTCTCGGGCGGCGGATCGGCGCAGTACTCCAGCAAAGCCTTGCTGCCGTCGCGATCCGGTCGTCCGGTGGGCAGTCGCAGGTCGAACAGGCGACGCGTTGCGAACAGGCTCAGTGACGCCAGGCCCATGGCCAGTTCGTTCCAGTCGAAGTCCTTGCCGGCATCGAGCACGTGGCGTTCGCCGTAGCCTTCGTGCGCAGCCCGGGCGCGCAGCGCATCGGCGCATTCACGCACCAGCAAGGGCTCGGAACCTGCGATCAGGTAGACCGGGCGCAACGTTTCGCCGGCAAGCTGCCGCTCGAAACGTTCCGCCTTCAGCTCCATCAGGACTTGGTGCGCAACACGATGTCGAGCCGGCGCAGGATCGCCGCTTCCATGTCGCGGCGCAGCTCGCGCTGGATCAGTTCCTGCTCGGCCGGGCTACCCGCCGCGGCATTGACATCGAAGGTGTACTCGCGCGACAGCTCGATGGTCTGCGGCTCGATCAGCAGCTTGCCTTCGGCGTCGGTCAATGCGAAGTCGACCGAATAACGGGTGATGTACTCGCGTACCAGCGCCGACTGGTCAACCGACAAGGGCGCGTTTACCCAGCGCTCGCCGGTGATCTTCAGCGCCGCCGAGCGGGAACCTTCCGCCGCCGGCGTGGCGCCGGAACGCTCCAGCGCAGTGGCCAGTTCGAGTCCGAGCGGGCTGTACGGATCGCTGGTCTGCACCGCGACCGGCCCCAGTGTGGCGGGCAGGTTCAGTTGTGGCCGCGGATGGAAGCCGCAGGCGGACAGCAGCAGGACCGCGGACAAAGTCAGTACTCGACGCATGGATTACTCCGCCAGGAAAGATTCAAGCTGCGTGGATAATACCGCGAAGCACGCGCCGGTGGCCCGTGCTCGGGGCTGGAAGGCGCGCTGGACCCCACCTTGGTCAGGCCGCAACGATGTTGACGATCTTGCCTGGCACCACGATCACCTTGCGCACCGACTGGCCGGCCAGGAAGCGCATGACGTTGGCATCGCCGAGGGCCAGCGCCTCGACCTGCTCGCGCGGCAGGTCCACCGCGACCTCGATGGTGCCGCGCAACTTGCCGTTGACCTGAACAGCGAGGGTAACGGCAGCACGCACCAGCGCCTCGGGGTCCGGCTCGGGAAACGTCACGTCTTCAAGCAGCGTTTCCGCGTGGCCGAGCTTCTGCCACAGCGCGTGCGAGGTGTGCGGCGTGATCGGGTTGAGCAGCAAGGTCACCGCTTCAAAGGCTTCCTGGCGCAGCGCCCGTGCCGATGCGCTGTCTTCATCGAATTTGCCCAGGGCGTTCAACAACTCCATCACGCAGGCTATGGCTGTGTTGAACGTGTGCCGGCGCCCGTAATCATCGGCGACCTTGCTGATGGTTTCGTGCAACTGCCTGCGCAGTGCGCGCGCAGCTGGCGACAAGGTGTCGGGGTCCAGCTTGCCTGACGTACCTGAAGCAACATGGCGCCCGACCTGTGACCACAACCGCCGCAGGAACCGCGACATGCCCTCCACGCCCGACTCGTTCCAGTCCAGCGACTGTTCCGGCGGCGCGGCAAACATCGAAAACAGCCGCACCGTGTCGGCACCATGGCGGTCAACCATGGTTTGCGGATCGACGCCGTTGTTCTTGGACTTGGCCATCTTCTCCGAGCCGCCGATGCCGACCGGCAAGCCATCACTGCGCAAGCTGGCGCCGAGCGGACGGCCCTTGTCGTCGCGACTGACCTCGACATCGATCGGATTGAACCACTCGCGCTGGCCATTGACCCCCTCGCGATAAAACGTATCGGCGATGACCATGCCCTGGCACAGCAGGTTCGTCGCCGGCTCGTCGCTGCTGACCAGCCCGGCGTCGCGCATGAGCTTGTGATAGAAGCGGAAATACATCAGGTGCATGATCGCGTGCTCGATGCCACCGATGTACTGGTCGACGGGCAGCCAGTAATTGGCGCGTTCATCCACCAGGTCAGCGGCACCAGGCGAGGTGTAGCGCGCGTAGTACCAGCTCGATTCCATGAAGGTGTCGAAGGTGTCGGTTTCACGCTCAGCCGGTCCGCCGCAATCAGGGCACGTGGTGGTGCGCCACGCCGGGTCGGCCTTGATCGGCGATTTCATGCCGGTGAATTCAACGTCCTCGGGCAACACCACCGGCAGCTGCGCTTCCGGCACCGGAAGAGCGCCGCAGGCCGCGCAATAGATGATCGGGATCGGGCAGCCCCAGTAGCGCT
Source organism: Gammaproteobacteria bacterium (assembly GCA_043717405.1). Taxonomy (GTDB): domain Bacteria; phylum Pseudomonadota; class Gammaproteobacteria; order Xanthomonadales; family Xanthomonadaceae; genus Arenimonas. The sequence goes on along the minus strand of JAYSXN010000040.1, from coordinate 2,177 downwards.
GGCGGCTGACGCCCCAGTCGCGCAGACGGAAATTGACCCGGCGCGCAGCTTTGCCCTCCCGTTCCAGTTTGTCGGCGATGGTGTCGAAGGCGCGGCGGAAATTCATGCCGTCGATCTCGCCGGAGTTGACTACCATCATTTCGCCGCGCGTCTTGTCGGCGTACCAGTCCTTCCATTGGCTGGCGTCGTAGAAAAGCTCCGGCGCCAGTTGCGGCGACAACGGGGTCCGCAGCGTGATCACCTGCTTGATCGGCAACGAATACTTGTGCGCGAATTCAAAGTCGCGCAGGTCATGCCCGGGCACGGCCATCACCGCGCCGGTGCCATAGCCCATCAGTACGAAGCTGGCCACCCATATCGGCACGTGTTCACCACTGACCGGATGGATGGCGAACAGGCCGGTGGCGCGGCCGGTTTTTTCCTGCGTTTCCAGCTCCGCCTCGGACACGCCGCCGTGTTTGCAGCGCTCGAGGAATTCCGCGAGCCCGGCATCACCCTGGGCCACTTGCATCGCGAGCGGATGCTCAGCGGCGATGGCCAGGTAAGTCACGCCCATCAATGTGTCCGGACGAGTGGTGAACACGGTCAGCGGTTCCGCCTGCCCGGCAACCTCGAAGGTGATGTCCAGGCCTTCGCTGCGCCCGATCCAGTTGCGCTGCATGGTCTTGACCGCGTCCGGCCAGCCCGGCAACGAATCCAGTCCGTCGAGCAACTCCTGCGCGTAGTCGGTGATCTTCAGGAACCACTGAGGGATCTCGCGTTTTTCAACTACGGCGCCGCTGCGCCAGCCACGGCCGTCGACAACCTGTTCGTTGGCGAGCACCGTCTGGTCCACCGGATCCCAATTGACCACGCTGTTGCGACGGTAGACGATGCCCTGGCGGAACAGGCGGGTGAACATGAGCTGTTCCCAGCGGTAATACTCCGGCCGGCAGGTGGTCAGCTCGCGGCTCCAGTCGATGGCATAGCCCAGCGCCTGCAACTGGCCGCGCATGTGCTCGATGTTGGCGTAGGTCCACTTAGCCGGCGCGGTATGGTGCTTGATCGCGGCGTTTTCCGCGGGCAGGCCGAAAGCGTCCCAGCCCATTGGTTGCAGCACGTTGAAACCGCGCATGCGCCGGAAGCGGCTGATCACGTCGCCAATGGTGTAGTTGCGCACGTGGCCCATGTGCAGCGCGCCCGATGGATACGGCAGCATGGACAGGCAGTAGTATTTCGGACGCGTGCTGTCTTCGCTGACCTTGAAGGCGTTGGTCGCGCGCCAGTACGCCTGCGCGGCGGCCTCGACGTCGCTTGGTATGTAGCCGCCGGGTTCGGGTGTGTCATGCATGAGAGGCAAGCCGCCAGGTAATCAGTGCGAAGCTGTCTAGAGTAACGCAGCGGCCCGAGGGCAAAAACTCCAGGCGTGACTTGAATGCGGCGGCAGCGGCACAATCTGTTGACGACCATCTGCAGGAAGCGCACGCCAATGGATAGCCACGCCCATGTGTTCGACGCCCAACTGGCGACCTTCGAGCAGGACGTCATCCTCGCGTCGAAGGAGCAGCCGGTGCTCGTCGATTTCTGGGCGGCCTGGTGTGGGCCGTGCAAAGCCCTGGGGCCGGTCCTGGAAAAACTCGCGACTGAGTATGCCGGTGGCTTCCGGCTGGCAAAGGTCGATGTGGACGCTGAACAGCAACTCGCCGCCTACTTCCAGATCAAGTCCATTCCCACGGTGATGCTGGTCAAGGATGGCCAGATCATCGACGGTTTTCCCGGCGCGCTTCCCGAAGGCCAGCTGCGCGAATTCCTCAGCCACCATGGCGTGCAGCCAAGAGTCGAGGCCGAAGAATTGCCTGAGGTCCCGACAGTCGTCGACGCGCACGAAGAGGTCATCCGGCTACGCGCTGCCGTGCATGAGGATCCGGCCAATGACGCCGCGAAGCTCGACCTGGCGCTGGCATTGCTGGCCACGGGCGGCGCCACGGAGGCGGAGAAACTCCTGGATGCGTTGCCGGCGGACCTCGGCACGGACGATCGCGCCGTCAAGGCGCGAGCCAGGCTCGGCTTCGCTGCCCTGCTCAAGGACGCGCCGCCGCGGCAACCCCTGGAAGCAGCCATCGCTGCCGACCCCGGTGATCTGCGTGCGCGGCACCTGCTTGGCGTCCGCCTGCTCGTTGAGGGCGATTCCGAGGGAG
>JAYSXN010000390.1:0-2878 GCA_043717405.1 Gammaproteobacteria bacterium | reverse complement strand
CTTCAGTCTGCAGGCGCAGGCGTTCTGCGTCCCGGCGCGCCAACTCGGCATCACGCCGGCTGGCGTCAACCATGATCTGGTCGCGCTCCCGATCCAGCTGCAGCGATTGCTGCGCCAAAACGTCCGCTTGCGCGGCATCCTGCGCCGCCTCGACCCAGGTCTGGGCAAGGTACAGCGCGTGCACGCGGTCCCGGGATCGGGCCGCCTGCAGAGCCGCGACGGCTTGGCGGGCTTTGAAGCGTTCCAGTGCCGCCTTGTCGGCAAGCGCGGGGTCCTGGTCCATGGCCGCCAGCACTGCCGCCAGACGCAGCGCATCTGGATCAGGCGCCTTCGCCGCCTGTGCCGGAAGCGCAACCATCAAGACCAGCGCCAAGGCCAGCATCGGCCAGCGACGCGAGCCTGGTTGCAAGGTCATGGGTTCGCCTCGGGCAATACCAGCAACTGCCTGCGCAGGTCGGCATTGCGTGCGGATTTTTCGTCCACCGCCATCTGGGCATTGGCCAATCGCGCCTTGGCTGCTGCGAGGTCGGCAGCGGCGTGCGCTTCATCGGCGAGGCTGGCTGCGTCGCGATATTCGCGGTCTGCAAATGCCGCTTGCGCCTGCACGTACCGGGCCTGCGCCTGGGCCAGCAGGTCCGCTGCCGCGCCGCGAGGTTGCTGGTGCTGCGCGCTGGCGATGGCCGAGGCAGCACTGGCCATCTGCAGGTCCGGGGGCGGCGCGGCGAAGGCCGTGCACGGCAGCAGCAAAAACACCGCGAACAGGGTAGATTTGGCCGGGGACAGTGTCATGCGTCTCATACAGGTCCAAGTTATACGCGTTATTGTCGGCAGACGACCGGCCACGTGCAACGAGCGCAGGATAAAGGAAACAAATATGGATATCGGCTATTTCCTAAAGCTGATGACGGAAAAAAACGCATCCGACATGTTCCTGACCACCGGCGCGCCGGTGTTCATCAAGGTCGAAGGCAAGCTGTACCCGCTCGGCAACACCGGCCTGCCCGCAGGCATGTCAAGAAGATTGCCTACTCGCTGATGGACGAAGGCCAGGTGCCGGTGTTCGAGCGCGACCTGGAATTCAACATGGCCATCGCGGTCAAGGATGCCGGCCGCTTCCGCGTGAACTGCTTCAAGCAGCGCGGTGAAGTCGGCATGGTGATCCGTGCGATCAAGTCCGAGATCCCCACCATCGACCAGCTCAAGCTGCCGCAGGTGTTGAAGGACATCGTGATGGAGCCACGTGGGCTGGTGCTCGTGGTCGGTTCCACAGGCTCCGGCAAGTCGACTGCGCTGGCGGCGATGATCGACCATCGCAACGCCAACAACACCGGGCACATCCTCACCATCGAGGACCCGATTGAATTTCTGCACCGGCACAAGAAATCCATCGTCAACCAGCGCGAAGTGGGACTGGATACCCACGCCTTCCACAATGCGTTGAAGAACGCGATGCGTGAAGCGCCGGACGTGATCCTGATCGGCGAAATCCTTGATGCGGTCACTATGGAATCGGCTATCGCCTTTGCCGAGACCGGCCATCTGTGCCTGGCGACGTTGCACTCCAACAACGCCGACCAGACGCTTGACCGCATCCTGAATTTCTTCCCTGAAACCGCGCACAAGAATGTGCTCATGAATCTTTCGCTGAACCTGAAGGCGGTGATTTCCCTGCGCTTGGTAGTCGGCAAGGACGGCAAGCGCCTGCCCGCTTCAGAGGTGCTGATCAACACGCCGATGATCCGCGACCTGATCCGTCGCGGCGAAGTGCACGAGATCAAGGATGCGATGGACAAGTCCTTGCAGGAAGGCATGCACACCTTCGACCAGTCGCTGTTCCGCATGTACAAGGACGGCAAGATCGAGCTGGAGGAAGCGCTGCGCAAAGCCGATTCCCGCGATGGCCTGGCCTTGAAGATCCGCCTCGCGGAAGGCGCGACCGGCGAGCATGACCCGTACGCCGATATGTACGGCACGGGCGATACCGCCAGCGCGGGGTTCTAGCGCTTCGCCACCGCTGCTGGCCGGTTATTCCGGCGGTGGCGCATCCGGCTGCAGCTCCGGCCGCGCGGCATCGAATTCGGGCAACTCCAGGCAGTTGGCAGTGATGCGCGCGACGTGCGGAAACGCCGCCAGGTCTATACCGACGCGCAACGCGTTGTAGGCCTGCGGAACCAGGCAGCAGTCGGCAATCGTCGGCACGTCGCCTTCGCAGAAACTGCCCGTTGATGGATTGTCCTCCAGCACTTTTTCCAGAGCGGAGAATCCGCTGCGTATCCAGTGCCGCGTCCAGTCGTCGCGCTGCGCCTGGTCGGCGCCGAAGTGCCGCTCCAGGTACTGCTGCACGCGCAGGTTGCCCAGAGGATGAATGTCGCAGGTGATCATCTGCGCGATGGCGCGCACGCGCTGGCGGTCGCGCGCAACCGATGGCAGCAGGGGATGCTCCGGCCAGGTTTCATCGACATACTCGACGATGGCCATCGATTGCCGCAGGACGCGGCCGCCGTGGCGCAGCACCGGAATCAATTGCTGCGGGTTGACCTCGTGGAACTCGCGGCTGTGTTGCTCGCCGCCGTTGCGCAGCAGGTGCACGGGCAAGGTTTCGTATTCCATGCGCTTGAGGTTCAACGCAATGCGCACGCGGTAACATGCGCTGGAACGCCAGTACGAATAGAGTTTCAGCGAATCGGAAGTCATGCGCGCGCCCCCGCGGATGGATTACCCGAGGCTATACCCGACGACGCGGCCACGGAAGCGCTTTCCCCGCAGGCATGCCCTGCGCGTCGAAAATCCCGACAGACGGTAGTGCTCAGCCGCTGGCGGCGCTCGCGGCTGGCGCGATCGGCTGGTCGATCGCGCCGAACAGTGATTGCCCCTGCCC
>JAYSXN010000389.1:0-2912 GCA_043717405.1 Gammaproteobacteria bacterium | reverse complement strand
GGCAATTCAGTGATCGTGTACGACAACACCTCGCTCAATGTCGACCCGAACAAGTTGCCGAGCAAGGCGAGGTTTGCCCGCGTCCCCGGTAGCTGGCTCGACCGGCAGCAGGCCTTCTGATGCGCCGCTCGACGCCATTACCAGGGCTTCGCGCTGAAGTTCCTGGACGCGCGCGTCGTGAGCAACAATGCGCCGACTGCCTTCAACAACTCGCTCCCGGCCAGTACCGTGGCCGCGCTGGAAGATCCGTCACCGGTGATGTCGCCTAGCACGTCCATCAACGTTCCCTCGACCATTTCGATCGCGAACGGCGACCAGAAATGGCTGCACACCCGCGGCCTCTACATCGATTATCTGGAGCCGGAAGTCATCGCGGCGATCATCCAGGCCAAGACACTTTGCGCGATGGACAACGCGTCCGGTGGCTGTGCCGGCAGCCTCGCGAAAAAGGAAGCCGCTGTGCTGTCCCTGATGCCGTTCACCTCGATCAACCTGACCGAGCTTGCCAATTGGAGCCCGGCCAAGGCCAGCGACGCCGGCGGCCAGGATGTCCTGGCTTACAACAACCTGCTCAAGTGCACGGTGCCCGCCGCCGACGGTGGGCCGGCTGCCGGTTGCACCGCCACCGTCAACGGCGCCACGGTGACGATCGATCCGAATCGCCCCGTGCGCGGCATGGTGCAAAAAATCCAGGCCAGCGCTACCGCCGGCAACCAGCCTTCCGTCGTCGCGAGCATCTTCGCCTCCAACTCCGCGCTGGCCGCGCTCGGCGGGACTATCGATGACAGTGAAGGCAGTGCACTGTCGGACCATCAGAATTTTATCATTGCCGGCAGCAGTGGCAGCGGCACGACCGCTTCCTACAAAGTAACCATCCTCGGCAGCTATCCGCTGAGCAGTGGCGCGCGCCCGGTCATCGACACCTCGCCGGCGTCCTCGTACGTGTACCAGTCCACGACGGCGTCCGGTTACACCCTGCCGAACCCGATTACCGTTACTCCGAATCCGGTGACGTTCGGGGTGCCCGTGACCCTGTTGTTGAAAGGCTACAACTATGCGCTGACGACACTCGGCCAATCGCCATCGATTGATTGCACTGGACCCTCAGGCAGCAAGACCCTGACCTCCACCAGCACCAACACCGACCTGCTCGCCAACAAGCAGACCACCTGCAAGAATTACGCGGTGGCCAGCGTCAATGTCAACGGCATTGCGGTGAGCGGTCCGTTCACGGTCAGATCGACCGGTACACCAGGCACGCCCAACGGATCACTGACCGAGTACACGAGCATCAGCCTGCCGGCGATACTTGCCAACGACGTGGTCAATATCACCACCAGCACCGAAGCCGATTACCTGCCCTTGGCTACCTGCACATACATTGCGAGTGACCTCAACGGCAATGGCAGCTGGAAGAACAACGCCGCTCCTGTCGTGACCCCCGGCAGTTGCGTACCCTGACCAGCCATGTCCGACTTGATCCGCGAACGCCCCGTGCTCAAACCCGCGCAACTCAACGCGCTGGCCCGCGACCTGCTGGAAGGGGCGTTTGCGCAAGTTTGGGTGCAAGGGGAAATCAGCAATTTTTCGCGGCCTGGCTCCGGCCACCTGTACTTCACACTCAAGGACGATCGCGCCCAGGTGCGCTGCGCGCTGTTCAAGCAGAAGGCGATGTACCTGCGCTTCACGCCGCGCGATGGCCTGCAGGTTCTAGTGCGCGCGCGGCTGACGGTGTACGAGGCACGCGGCGAATACCAACTGGTCGCCGAGCACATGGAGGAAGCTGGCGAGGGTGCGTTGCGCGTGGCCTTCGAGGCCTTGAAGACGCGGCTTGCCGCCGAAGGCTTGTTCGCTGCGGAGCGGAAGCGCCCACTGCCGCGTTTCGCGCGTCGGCTCGGCCTGATCACCTCGGCCAGCGGCGCGGCGGTACGTGATGTGCTGACTGTCCTTCGTCGACGCTTCCCGCTGCTCGACGTGGATGTGCTGCCGGTGTCCGTGCAGGGTGCGAGCGCTGCCGCCGAAGTCCGATCGATGCTCGAACGCGCCGCTGCCAGTGGCCTCTACGACGTCCTGCTGGTCACCCGTGGCGGCGGTTCGCTCGAGGACCTGTGGGCCTTCAATGACGAGGCATTGGCGCGCGCAATCGTCGCCAGTCCGGTGCCCGTTGTTTCCGCGGTCGGCCACGAAATCGACTTCAGCCTCGCCGACTTTGCCGCCGACCTGCGCGCCGCGACGCCTTCGGCCGCTGCCGAACTGCTGGTCCCTGATCGCAATGAACTGCGCGCGCACTTGCAGCAACTGTTGCGTCGGATGCACGCGGCAGTGGCGCGGCGGCAGCAAGCGATGGCACAGCGCTGTGACCACGCGGCATTGCGCCTGCACGCGGGCCGGCCGCAGCTGCGCGTGGAACGCGCCGGGCATCGACTCGAATTGCTGCGCACGCAACTGCAGTCAACCCAACTGCGTGGCCTGGGATTGCGCGTGCAACGCCTGCGGCTGGGTGCAATGGCGCTGGAGCAGCAGCATCCCCGGCAGCGGCTCGCGGCCCAGGCACATCGCGCCGAATTGCTAGCACGAGCGCTCATCACTGCCGGCCACCGGCGTATCGCCCGTGAATCGACGACTTTGCACGGACTGGCGCGGGCGCTGCACTCCCTGAGTCCGTTCGCAACGCTGGCCCGTGGCTATGCGGTGATCCGCGAGCCTGGTGGCGGCCCGGTGCTGCGCAGGGCTGCGGATACGGGCGTTGGCGCTGCACTTGAAGCACAGCTTGCAGAGGGGCGCCTGCAGCTTCGCGTGACCGGTACCGGGAATTGAACAGCCGCGATTGACCCCTGTTCGCTGGCTTGGGCGTTCACCCTGTTGACCCAATCCAGGCCTTGCCCATGTCCCCGACCCTTTTCGGGCGAACC
>JAYSXN010000388.1:0-2918 GCA_043717405.1 Gammaproteobacteria bacterium | reverse complement strand
CCTGCGTGAATGCCGCCTGTTCGTTGTTCGCCGCGCCGCCATGGCCGCCCTCGATGTTTTCATAATAAAGCACCTCGTGCCCCTGCTCGCTCATGCGCGCCATCATCTTGCACGCATGGCCGGGATGCACGCGGTCGTCAGGTGTCGAGGTGGTGAACAGCACTGGACAGGGCTACCAGGCAATGCCGGTATTCGGGCTTCAGGCAATCGGCGCAGTGCCAGACCCAGTTGCTCGGCGGCATCGATGGGGGATGAAGTCAAACACTAGCATGCGCATTGCCATAACCCCACGCACATGCCGCCGCCGCGCGGGCCGGGTTCAGGCGGCCTGGCGGACCGGCGCCGGGCGCGGCGAGCGTGTGCGCAGGCGGCGTGCCTGGCGTGACTGCGGTCGCGGCGCGCGGCGGCCTGGCGTGGCGACGAGGATCCCTTGCCAGGCCGCGACCAGTTCATGCCGGTACCAGGCGAGCAAGGAGGCGGCGGGCGCCAGCACCAGCCATGCCCCGCCTGCTTGCATACAGGCCTCCGGGCCGGACCAGGCGGCCCAGCACAGCGCCGCCAACACACCCACTACCAATCCCTGCCACAGCACAGGCGCAACACGCGCGTCATGGGGGCGCGCGGCAGCGGTTGACTGGAATCCCGAAGTACTCATGATGGCGCTCCCAAAGGTTGGTAGCCAACCTTGGCGCCAACCCTTCTCACCGATTGAGAGCGTCAGTTCTCGTACGCGGACAAGGCCAGCTGCAGTAGCGTGCGCGCCTGTTCACGCAGGCTCACCGGCTCGGTAATCTCGGCATCGGCGCCGTAACGCAGCACGTCCATCAGCAACTCGCGGGCGTTGCCGTAGGGCAACTTCAGCTGGTAGCGGCCGTCTGGAAGAAAGCGCCCTTCCTGCTTGGAATGCCAGTGCTCATCGGCAACCCAACGCGCTGCCTTGGCCGAAAAAACGATGGTGGCGATGCCCTTGGGCGCACCGGAAAAAATGCCATAGCTCGACGCAAGGTGCAGGTCGAGTTCAGCATCGGGGACGTCTACCGCCGGTTCGTCGCTGACGCGCGCCCGCTGGATCCGGTCAACCGAAAAACTGCGCAACGCCTCGCGGTCGTGGTCGAAGGCATCCATGTACCAGTTGTCCCGGTAATGGGTCAGGCGCTGCGGTGACACCTGGCGGTGCGTGTGCTCATTGGTGGAACGCGCCAGGTAATCGAAACCCACGCGCTTGCGCTCCAGCACGGCGCTGGCCACGACCCGGAAGGACACCTCGTCGCGCTGCCGCACATAGCTGCCGATCACGCGCACGCGTTCCATCGGCCAGCGCTTGCCGCCGGCCTGCTGCGCGAGCAGGGATTCGATCCGTGACTTCAGCGGCGCCAGCGCCGAGGACAGCACGCCGCTGCCGGTGCGGTCGAGCAACTGGTGCGTGGCGAGCAAGGCATGCAACTCGTCGGAGTTCAGCCACAGGCCCGGCAGTTCGAAGCGCTCGGCTTCCTTTTCGTCATATCGGAAGCCACCTTCGCCGGTGGCGTCGCTTTCGATCGGCGCACCCAGCGCATCGCGCAGGAAGGCAATGTCGCGGTACAGGGTGGCGCGGGAGCAGTCGAGCTGGTCCATCAGTCGCGCCAGCGGCACCGGATAACGCGCGGACTTCATCTGCCGGTGCAGGGCGAGGATGCGTTCGTAACGGTCCATCAGGCTCGGGCTCACCGGTCCGGGGACGGCCCGGCGCAGGCGTCTAGGATGGCATCGCCGGCGTTCAATCGCCATTCCCGAGCAGCCAGGCGCCCTTGCCGCCGCAACCAGGGCCGCATCCAGCGGCAGTTGTCGATGGTGCATGGCGCGCAGCTCGCGCTATTCGCCTCGCCCCGGGCGACGATGCCAAGGCACAATAGCGGGATGGGTGAGCCGCTGATCGATACGCAGAAGCCGGTGGGCGACGAAGTCAAACAGACCACCTGCTACATGTGTGCCTGCCGCTGCGGCATCAATGTGCATTTGCGCCAGGGGCGGATCCGCTACATCGAGGGCAACCCGGCGCATCCGGTGAATCGTGGCGTGCTCTGCGCGAAGGGCTCGGCGGGCATCATGCAGCACTACTCGCCGGCACGGTTGTCCAAGCCGCTGCTACGCACCGGCCCGCGCGGCGAGGGCAAATTCCGCGAAATCGAGTGGGACGAGGCGCTGGCCATCGCCACGAAATGGTTGGGCGACGCCCGCGAGCGCGATCCGAACCGGCTGGCATTTTTCACCGGCCGCGACCAGTCGCAGGCGCTCACCGGCTGGTGGGCGCAGCAGTTCGGAACCATCAACTACGCCGCGCACGGCGGCTTCTGCTCGGTGAACATGGCCGCCGGCGGCCTGTACACGCTGGGCGGCAGTTTCTGGGAATTCGGCGAGCCCGACTGGAAACACACGCGCTACCTGATGCTCTGGGGCGTAGCGGAGGACCATGATTCCAACCCGATCAAGCTTGGCCTCGGCCAGCTGAAAGCGCGCGGCGCGAAAGTGGTGGCGATCAATCCGGTGCGCACCGGCTACGGCGCGATCGCCGATGAATGGATCGGAATCCGTCCAGGCACCGACGGACTGTTCGCATTCGCCCTGATCCACGAACTCTTGCGCGCCGATCGCATCGATCTGAACTACCTGGTTCGTTACGCCAATGCGCACTGGCTGGTGGTGCACAACCCCGGCGGCGCTGACGATGGCCTGATCGCGCGCGACGCTAGTGGCGCGCCCCTGTGCTGGGATCGTACGACAAGCGCAGTGGCGGACGCGGGAGGCTGTGGCCTGTCACCGGCAGTGGTTGGCGAATTCACGCTTGACGATGCACGGCGCGCGCGACCAGTGTTCCAGTTGCTCGCCGAACGCTATCTGGACCCGCAGTACGCACCGGACGCGGTTAGCGAACGCTGCGG
>JAYSXN010000387.1:0-2921 GCA_043717405.1 Gammaproteobacteria bacterium | reverse complement strand
AACAGGTCCGGATCGACGACTTGCTCGAGCATGAGCGCCAGCCCTAGTTGCTGGTCATGCTGCTCGTGGACCTCCGGGGGCATGTTCCACAACCGAATGAAGCGCTGGTTGGACCGCATAACCGTGTTGTCGAGTGTAGTTACCAGGATGCCGTCGGTGCTCGACTCCAGCGTCGCCTTGACCTGCGACAAGCCCAGGCGCAACTGCGTTTCAGTCGCGCGCCGGGCGGTCGCGTCACGCATCACCGCGGCAAACATCCGCCCGCCGCCGGTGACTACTTCCGAAAACGAAATTTCAATCGGAAATTCCAGACCATCACGGTGCAGCCCGCGTGCCTCCGCCGTAGCCCAGTCGAGCGTCCGCTTACCGCTGGCCAGGTAACTGCCCAGGCCGCGCTGGTGTCCCGCGCGCAATCGCTCTGGTTGCAGCAGATGCAAGGGTTCGCCGATCAGTTCACCGTCGCCGTAGCCGAACAGTCGCTCGACCGCGGGATTTGCATAGCGGATGAGGCTCTGCACATCGATGACCAGCACCGCGTCCAGGATGGCGTCCCAAAGCAGCCGGTAATCGGCATCGCTTTGCCAGGACGGTGCTGGAAGATCGCTACTGCTGGACAAGGCCGGTGCTCGCTGCGGGGAAGGTTCCCCAAACTAAACTCTAACCTGAAAAAAGGCTGCCCGCCGGCAGCTGCGGACGGTTCAGGCCAGCTTCGTGGAGCGCAGTGCCCGCACTTGGGCGGGCGCGGCAAATGAGTCGCTGCGGGCGTTGGCCCAGAAGGCACGGAACGCCGGATGATCGGGCACTTCGCCGGCCAGCAGCTCGCCGGGCTGCATGAAGCGCAACAGCACCGACAGCGAGCGCACCTCGGTTGAGGAAACTCGGCGGATGATGTGCTCGGGGCCGATTTCCTCGGGATGCATCAGCCCCGCTGCGGCGATCAGTTCGCGCAGGGCCATGAGGGTGTTCTCGTGGTAGCGGAAGACGCGCGTCGCCTTGTCCTGCGGGTCGAGCGCGCGTTGCCGGTCCTGGTTCTGGGTGGCCACGCCAGTCGGGCAACGATCGGTATGGCAACTCAGGGATTGCACGCAGCCCAGCGCGAACATGTAACCGCGCGCGGCATTGCACCAGTCCGCGCCCAGGGCCATCGTGCGCGCAATGTCGAATGCGGTGATGACCTTGCCGGCCGCGCCAATATGGATGTGTTGCCTGAGTCCGAGGCCGACCAGCGTGTTATGCACCAGAAGCAAGGCCTCGCGCAGCGGCGCGCCAACATGGTCGGTGAACTCCAGTGGCGCCGCGCCAGTCCCGCCTTCGCCGCCATCCACCACGATGAAATCGGGAAGGATCCCGCTCTCCTGCATGGCCTTGGCAATGGCGAACCACTCCCACGGATGCCCAATCGCAAGTTTGAAGCCGGTCGGCTTGCCACCCGACAGGCTGCGCAGGCGGTCAACGAAGCGCAGCAATTCCAGCGGCGTGCTGAACGCCGAATGCCGTGCTGGCGAAACGCAGTCCGCGCCCACTGGCACGCCGCGCGCGGCGGCAATCTCCGGCGACACTTTCACGCCTGGCAGCACGCCGCCGTGGCCGGGCTTGGCTCCTTGCGAAAGCTTCACCTCGATCATGCGCACTTGCGCGGTACAGGCGTTGGCGATGAAGCGCCCTTCGTCGAAATAGCCGCCAGCGTCGCGACAGCCGAAGTAACCCGAGCCTATTTCCCAGACCAGGTCGCCACCATTTTCGCGGTGGTATTGCGAAATCGAACCTTCGCCGGTGTCCTGGTAAAAGTTGCCTTGCCTCGCCCCTTCGTTGAGCGCGCGGATGGCATTGGCCGACAGCGAGCCGAAGCTCATTGCCGAGATGTTGAAGACGCTGGCCGCATACGGCTGCGCCCTGCCCGCACCGATGACTATCCGGAAGTCATGCGAGGGCACGTCCACGGGCGCGAGCGAGTGATTGATCCACTCGTAGTTGTCGGCATAGACATCCAGCTGCGTGCCGAAGGGCCGCTTGTCGAGGGTGTTCTTAGCGCGCTGGTAGACAATCGCGCGCTGCTGCCGGGAAAACGGCCGCTCGTCGTTGTCTGCCTCGATGAAATACTGGCGGATCTCCGGGCCGATGCTTTCCAGGAAGTAGCGCAGGTGCGCGATGACCGGGTAGCTGCGGCGAATGGCCTGGCGCTTCTGCGACAGGTCCACGATGCCCACGATACTCAGGAAGCCTGCACCGAGCGCCAGCCATATCCAGTCCTCGGACCAGTGCAGACCCACCAGCGCAACCAGCGTGAGCAGCAGGCAGGCGGCGAATGCCAGGTATCTCGCGGGCAACATCATGGGCTGATCATAGGCCAAGGGCCTGCGCACCGCGCCTGCCCGGTTGCAACCAATCAGCTGGCGGCCGGGCTCTGGCTGACTTTGCTCGCCGATGACCAGGCATCGATGGCCTTGAGCAGATGGTCGGGGTCCACAGGCTTGTACGCGCGACTGCGGCGACCGGCAATCATTCGCCGGCGCCAAAACTCGAAGTCATTCAATGGCGCGCAGGCTGATTGACGTGGTGCCCGGGGCGGGGGTCGAACCCGCATGGCCTTGCGGCCGGGGGATTTTAAGTCCCATGCGTATACCAGTTTCGCCACCCGGGCTTGGTCCGCATGATGCCGCATCAGCGGCCTGCAGGTTTGCCGCGGCTTGCACCGCTCTCCACATCGTGGAGGCCAGGGTCGGGATCGAACCGGCGTACGCGGCTTTGCAGGCCGCTGCATGACCACTCTGCCACCTGGCCGGTGACTTAAAAACAAAACCCCGACGAATGCGGGGTTTCGTGCTTCTGGAGCGGGAGACGAGACTCGAACTCGCGACCCCGACCTTGGCAAGGTCGTGCTCTACCAACTGAGCTACTCCCGCAGAAGACGCGTATTTTTG
>JAYSXN010000386.1:0-2929 GCA_043717405.1 Gammaproteobacteria bacterium | reverse complement strand
TGCCCAGGAACGCACCCAGCAGGTTCATACCGGCGGCCAGGGACACCGCCTGCATTGGCGTCAGCACTTTGGTTGCGACCACCGTGGCAATGGAATTGGCGGTGTCGTGGAAACCATTGATGAATTCGAACACCAGCGCCGTCAGGATGACGAACAGGAGCAGGCTGAGCACGGCGTCGCTCCTCAGGAATTCTTCAGCACGACCTGGTGCACGACATTGCCGGCATCACGGCAGCGGTCGATGGCTTTTTCGAGCATTTCGAACAGATCCTTGAGGATCAGGTAGCGCATCGGGTCGGTCTCGCTGGTATAGGCGTCGCGATACAGCTCCAGGATCAAGCGGTCGGCCTCGGCCTCGATCGCCTGCATCTTGTCGTTGAGTTCCTTGCTGGTATCGATGTTCATGCCCTTGCGCAGCAGGCCGATCATCTGCTCGATGACCTCGCAGGCGCGCTCGAGCATGGCGGCGCGGGAAATGAAATCGACGTCGCCCAGCCGCTGCGCGGCGATCATGTAACGCTCGGCGAATTTCTCCACGATCTTGGGGATCTTGTACAGGGCACTGGACAGCGCATCGATGTCTTCGCGCTCGAGCGCGGTGACGAAGGTGATCACCAACTCCTGGCTGATCTGCGCAGCCAGGTTTTTCTCGCGCTGGCGCGCCATCTTGAATTTTTCCAGCGAACGTTGCGCTGGCGGCGCCGACAACAGTTCGACCAGCGCGCGGGTGCTTTCCCTGGCCGCGGCAGCGCTGGCTTCCAGCAAGCCGTAGAACTTGTCGCCCTTGCCGAAGATCGTCTGCAGAGAAAACATGAAAGGGTCCCTTCGGTCGGCGGCTGGTCTCACTCAGTATACGGGCCGGAACGCGCTGCAGTGGCAGCACCTGCGGTCACCCGCAACGAGCCGGCACGTCAGTGCCCCGTGTATGCTGACGCCCTTGTAACCGCGCAGAACCTCCCGCCCCGATGCCTTCTCCGGTTTTACGGCTCGCCGCGCTTCTGCTGCTCCTGTCGCCGATCCCTGCTGCGGCCGCAGCCGTTCCCGCTGCCGGCCTGCCCTTGACTGGCCAGGTGATCGGCCTGGCCGTGCTGGGCATTTTCATCGTCGCCTACGCGCTCGTCGTGCTGGAAGACAAGCTGGGTATGCGCAAGTCGGTGCCGGTCATGGTCGCCGCCGCCCTCATCTGGGGCCTGCTCGCCTTGCACGCCGGCCATGATCCGTCGCTGCCGGCAGGCTACGCCGCCAGCGCGTTCCGGCATGTATTTGCCGAATTCTGCGAACTGTTTTTCTTCCTCATCGTGGCCATGAGCTTCGTTGGCGCGATGACCGAACGCAATGTCTTCGAGTTCCTGCGCGCACAACTGGTCAGGCGACGGCTGGGCTACCGGGCATTGTTCTGGCTGACCGGCGTGATCTCGTTTTTCCTGTCGGCGCTGATCGACAACCTGACCACGGCGCTGGTCATGTCGGCGGTGATTTTCGCCGTGGGCGCGGGCAATCGGCGCTTCGTCACGCTGGCCTGCATCAACCTGGTGGTCGCAGCCAACGCCGGCGGCGCCTGGAGCGCATTCGGCGACATCACCACGCTGATGGTGTGGCAGGCGCATCGGCTGGAGTTCTTCGCGTTCCTGCGGTTGTTCCTGCCTTCGCTGGTCAACTGGCTGCTGCCGGCCATGTTGATGTCCTTGGCATTACCGGCGGGCCGGCCAGAGTCGCGCCTCGACGATGTACGGGTCAAGTCCGGCGGCTGGTCCATTTGCGTAACGTTCGCCGGCACGATCGCGCTGACCATCGCGGCGGCGCAATGGCTGCGCATGCCCCCGGTGTTCGGCATGCTGGCCGGCCTGGCGGCCCTACAGGCGCAGGCCTGGTGGATTCGCCGTCGCGAATTGGCGACGGATCATCGCGCCGAAGACGCCTATGACCTGTTCCATATCATCGCGCGCGCTGAATGGGACACGCTGCTGTTCTTCAACGGTGCGCTGCTGGCGGTAGGCGGCCTGGCCACGGCCGGCTTCATGCAGCTGGCCGCCAATCACCTGTACGGCGGCCTGGGCGCGACCGCCGCCAACGTGGCCATGGGCCTGCTGTCGGCGCTGGTGGACAACATCCCGATCATGTACGCGGTACTGCAGATGGCGCCAGCCATGGACAGCGGACAATGGTTGCTGGTCACCCTGGCCTGCGGGGTCGGTGGCAGCCTGTTGTCGGTGGGATCTGCCGCCGGCGTCGCACTGATGGGCGTGTCCGGCGGCCGCTACACCTTCATGGGACACCTCAAATGGAGCTGGGCGATCGCGCTTGGCTATATCGCCAGTATCCTTGTCCATCTGTGGCTCGACAGCCATCTCGCAAGCGTCGCCGGGTAGGTCATGTACGAAGTACTGCTGGTCGTGGTCCTGGTGGTGTTCAACGGCTTTTTCGCGCTGTCGGAGATGGCTGTCATCACCTCGCGCAAGGGCCGGCTCAAGGAAATGGCCCGCGACAGCCGTGGCGCACGCAAGGCCCTGGAGTTGCACGAGCACCCGGAAGGGTTTCTGTCAGCGGTGCAGGTATGGATCACGCTGCTCGCGCTGATCACCGGTTACTTCGGCGGCGAATCCCTGGGTGGCAAGCTGGTCGGGCCGATCACCGAGCATGTGCCCATCCTGACGGCCTATGCGCATGCCATCAGCACCATGTTCGGGTTCCTGCTGATGATCTTCCTCTACGGAGTCATCGGCGAACTGGTGCCCAAGCGCCTGGGCACGCTGCGTCCGGAACGCATCGCCACCGTGGTTGCGCTGCCCATGCACTTCTTCGCGACGATCGCGCGCCCGGCAGTGCTGCTGCTGGCCGCTTGCACGCGGCTCATACTGCGCCTGATGGGTTTGGGTTCGCTCGCTGCCGAGAAGGTGACGGAAGAGGAAATCCGCCACCTGGTCACCGA
>JAYSXN010000385.1:0-8628 GCA_043717405.1 Gammaproteobacteria bacterium | reverse complement strand
ATCGGACATGGAAGGTCTGGTGCGGGATGAGCGCGGCGTGCGCCTGGGCCGCGAGGAGGAAGACTGAGCGACACCGCGCCGGGTTATTTCGAAAGCTCCCGGCGCCTGACTGGCCCCAATCTTTATTTCAACGGCTGCGGCGCAGTGATCGAACTGGCCCAGGCGAGTGCGCAGCATTGTGCCGCCTGGGCGGACAACGTGAAGCGCATGCGTGCACGGCTGGGCTGGCCCGACGCAGCAGTTTGCGCGGACCGTCATGAAT
Source organism: Gammaproteobacteria bacterium (assembly GCA_043717405.1). Taxonomy (GTDB): domain Bacteria; phylum Pseudomonadota; class Gammaproteobacteria; order Xanthomonadales; family Xanthomonadaceae; genus Arenimonas. Next base: position 8,366 of record JAYSXN010000385.1, on the reverse strand, counting down.
CCGGCGCCGTGCTTGCGTTCAGCGCGCCAGGCGACCAGCTGCTGACTGCAACGGAAGTCAACGAGTGGGCGTGGCTGTCAGCGCTTGGAGCCGAGGCTTTGCTGCCCGTGCCGCTATCGCCGGGGCATCCTGCGCTCGCTGATGAAGCTTCGGCCGTGGCTACTCTGCATCGTCTTGCCGCGGCTGAGCAACAGCCCATGCATCGGGCAATTGGCGAGGCGGCGCTGCAACACGCGTTGCCGGTTTTCGAAGATGATGACGGCATATCCGTCGGGGCCGGATCAGGCAGCCACTTCTGGCGCACCGGACAGCCATTGCCGCTTGCCGGCGCCGTGCCGTGGGGCGCGCTGCACGACATCCCGACAGTGCTGGTCACTGGCTCCAACGGCAAGACCACGACCGTGCGGCTGCTTGCGGCAATCTGCGACGAAGCCGGTCTCGCCGCGGGGTTCAACTGCACCGACGGCGTGTTCATCGCCGGTGAACAGGTGCAGCGCGGCGATTATTCCGGGCCTGCCGGGGCGCGCCAGGTGCTGCGCGACTCGCGGGCACAGGTCGCCGTGCTGGAAACGGCGCGCGGCGGGATCCTGCGCCGTGGACTGGCCGTGCAGCGCGCCGATGCCGCGATCATCACCAACCTCAGTCGCGATCACTTCGGCGAGTACGGTATGCATGACTTGAACCGCCTGGCGGACGCCAAGTTCGTGGTGGCGCGCGCGCTCGCCGCCGATGCAACGCTCGTGTTGTCGGCGGACGACCCGCTGCTCGCGCAGAAATCGGCGCAGGTAGCCGCACGGCTTGCCTGGTTCGCACTTGACCAGGCGGTGTTGCAAGCGCGCATCGACCAGGGAGAGGCCGCCTGCGCAGTCGCGAACGGGCGGCTGCGGCTATGGCATCGGCGCGACACGGGCAAAGACCACACCGCAGTGATCGATGATCTCGGCGCAGTCGTAGCGATGCCCCTTACACTGCAAGGCGCAGCCCACTACAACATCGCCAACATCGCCGGTGCCGCATTGCTCGCGCACGTCATCGGTATTCCGTCACCCATCATCGCAGCGACCTTAGTCCGATTCGGCGCCAACCGTGGCGACAACCCCGGCCGCCTGGAGCGTTGGGAGATTCGCGGTTGCATCATCCTGCTCGACTACGCGCACAACCCCGATGGGCTCGCTGGCTTGCTGGCTGTGGCGAAAATGTTACGCGGGTCTGGCGGCCGGCTCGGATTGTTGCTGGGGCAGGCCGGTAACCGCGACGACAATGCGCTTGCCGAACTGGCTGCCGTCGCCGCATCAGCTGAGCCTTCCATGGTCGTGCTGAAGGATCTGGACGGTTACATGCGCGGCCGCAGCGCCGGTGAAGTGCCACGCGTGCTGGAGTGCCTGCTCCTGCAATCAGGCATTGCCGCCGAGCGGCTGCGCACGGTGCTAACCGAGGTTGAAGCGGCGCAAAGCCTCGTCGAATGGGCGCAGCCGGGCGATGTGGTCGTACTGCCGGTGCACAATCTGGACGCGCGCCAGCGAGTGGTCCGTTGGCTGGACCAACTTGGCGCCGGCCAGGAGTGATGGTGGAGCGGAAGGGGATCGAACCCTCGACCTCTGCATTGCGAACGCAGCGCTCTCCCGGCTGAGCTACCGCCCCACGAGCCGCCAATATAACCTGCGCGGCGTCCAGCCGCCAACGCACCCGCTTAGTCAAGCAGGCAGGCGGAGGGACCGGCAATCGAAGACACATAGGCTTGGCTGCTGAAGCCTGAATCGGCAAATGCGCGCTGCATCGGACGCTTTGCCGCTTCAGCTTCGGCCGCAGATTCGAACCAGGCGAAGACACTTGGTCCGGCGCCGGAAATGCTGCAACCCATCGCGCCTGCGGTCAAGGCTGCCTGCTTGACCTCGGCGAATCCGCCAATCAATGGCGCGCGCCGGGGTTCCACCAGCACATCGTTCAGGCCAATGCGCACCAGTGAAGCATCACCGCTGAAACAGCCGGCAAGCAGAGCGGACAGGTTGCCGCTCTGTGCGACAAAATCGCCAAGGGCAAAGCCCGGCCCTTGCAGGCAACGTCTTGCGACCAGCGTTTCCAGGACGACGTCGGGATGCACCAGCAGGCATTGCCATTGCGCCGGCACCGGAATGCGCACCAGGCGATCGGGAAGTGCGAGGACGAGCCCGCCCAGCAACATCGGGCCGACGTTGTCGCCATTTTTTCCGCCGCTCGCGATGCACTCGCCCTTCACGGCGAATTGATAGAGATCCGCCCGAGCGAACGGCTCGTCCAGCAACGCGTTTGCCGCCACCAGCGCGGCAACGCAGGACGCCGCCGAGCCACCCATGCCCGAACCCAGCGGTATTCCCTTGTGCAGCGCGAGCGAAAACCCGAAGGGCAAGGCGAGCGCGGCGCGGAGCGCCTCCACGGCGACGCTAGCCGTGTTTTGCGAGGCGTCCATGGGCACGCCTGCGCTGAGTCCGCCGATGGACGTCATAACGACCTGCTGCTGCGGGATGCGCGTCGCAGCAACACTATCGCCGGCGCCGCTGATGCTGTGGCCCAGGATGTCGAAGCCCACGCCCACATTGCCAACGCACGCCGGTGCGAACGCAGTGCGCGAACGCGCTGCAGTGTTCACGCCAGCAAGGGCCGCAGGACCGGTTCGAGCAGGCTGCGCCGCCAGCCTTCCAGTGCACCCGGCCATTGCTGCATGTCCAGCAGCGATTCCAGGTGCTTGCGCGAACACAACAGCCCCTCGGGAATGGCCAGCGCCGCCGCCAGTTCGGCGACGGCGTGCTGCAGGTTGCGCAGTCGTTGCTTGTCGATGGTTTCAGCGCTGCGGTTCAACGGCAGCGCGAGTTCTTTTCCGGTGCAAGGTTGCGACAACAGGTCCCACAACTCGCGGCGCGCTTTCCGCGGCGCCTTGGGATGGCTGTCGAGGATCGCGCTGAAGCGATGGAAATCATCGAACGGGCGACGCGACAGTTGCACGGCCAGTTCATTGTCGAGCACCCAGCTCTTGGGTCGGTCCGAGCGTCTTGCCTCGGCATCGCGCCAGCGCAGGAGGCGACCCAGTCGCGCTTGCCCAGCGGGGTCCAGCGTCTGCGCACTGCGCACCGACAGATGCGGCAACGGATCGTCGACATCATTGCGCGCACCGGCGATCGCGCGATCGCTGTCGGCCTGCAGCCAGTCGAGCCTGCCTAGGTCCCGCAGTTTGGGTTCCAGGTGTGCGTGCACCGCGTGCAAGTACAGCACATCGTCGGCGGCGTACTTGAGTTGCGATTCAGTCAAGGGACGGCGCAGCCAGTCCGATCGCGTTTCGCCTTTTTCAAGCGTCGTGCCGGTGACCTGTTCGACCAGCTTGAGATAGCTCAGGCCGGCACCGAGCCCGGCCATGGCGGCCGCGACCTGCGTGTCGAAAACCGGCGCCGGCACGGCGCCGCAACCCCGCGATAGCGCCTGCAGGTCTTCGCTGGCGCTGTGCATCAATTTGGTGACCGCGGCGTCCTCCAGGAACCCGGCCAGCACCGGCGCCATACCCGGCGCCATCGGATCAACCAGCAACACCTCCCCGGGAATCGCCAACTGCACCAGCGCCAGTTGCGGGTAGTAGGTGCGCTCGCGAATGAATTCCGTATCCATCGCGACCAGCGGCTGCCCCGCCCATGCGTGCAGGCGCGCGGCTAGGAGTGGAGCCTGGTCTATCCAGTCGTTCACGTCGGTTTGATTGCCAAAAGAGGGCAGGTTAGCCTAAGTCGGAATGGTCCGCGCCCTTGCGTGGCCGAAGGCCCGACCGCATGGCTCGCCCGCGACACTGTGTATTCGGCATCGGGCTAGCCCTCGCCGCTGCGTGCCTGGCTGCTTGCAGTCGCCCGGCGAACGCGCCAAACGGACGGACCGCACCCGCGGCTCGCGCGCAGTACCACGCAGTTCCCAGATCACCGCGCGCCGAGCGCATCCTGGCCCAGTGGCGCACGCGCATACCTGCCGTCGACGCCGCGGCAGTACCGGCGACGTTGCGGCAGGCAGGGGCGGCGCTGGATCGAAACCAGCTCGAACGCGGCAGCAGCCCTGGTCCCGGTGCGCTCGAACTGTACATGGCGGTACTGGAGACACAGCCGACCAATGCCGCGGCGCTCAACGGTGTGCAATCGACGCTCGACGCCCTGCTGGAACGCGGCACGTTGGCATTGCGTGCCGGGCGAATCGACGAGGCCGAGCGCGTCGAACTGATCGCCACCTCCCTGCAACCCGGGCACCCTGATCTTGCCGCCTTTCGGCAACGCCTCGTGGGAGCGCACCTGGCCGAGGAGTGGGTCGCTCGCGCCAACATCGCCGGGCGTGCCGGCCACTTCACCACCCCCGTGGGTGGCAGCGCCGCGGATTTCCTGGCGAAGGCGAGGAAGGCTTTCACCGACTTCGACCCAGCCGATGCCGCGCTCGCCCATTGGAACGGCGTGCTGCTCGATAAGGCCTGGAAGGCGGCGTTGGCCGAGGACTATCGCCAGGCCGATGCGCTGCTACAGGAATCCGGGCAATTCGCACCGGCGAGCACCGCGGCGCGCATCGCCGGACTGCGTATTGTCGAACAGCGCCAGGCCACGTCCGATGCGCTGTTGGCAAGTGGCAACCGTGATGTGGATGCGCTGCGCCTGGATGAAGCCGACGGCGTGCTTGCGCATGCGCGCCGGGTTGCGGCGCAGCGCGCAGGCCCCGATAGTCTTGCCGAGCGCATTTTCCTGGCGCGGCACTACGGACCATTCAAGCCGCGGCAAACATTCGCCGAGCCTTTGCTGCGTTTCGGCGTGGCGCCGGAGATGGTCGTGGTTGCACGCGGCAGTTTCATGATGGGCTCGCTGGAAGACCAGCCGGGGCATCAGGACAACGAGTCACCAGCCCATTGGGTCAACTTCGAGCGCGGCTTCGCAATCGCGCGCAATGAAATCACGGTTGGCGACTTCCGCCGCTTCGTTGACGCCAGCCACTACCGCACGTGGGCCACGCGGCAGGGGCATTCGACCGTCTACGATGAAAAAGGCGGCACCTTCGCCGAACACCAGGGCGTCGACTGGCGTCGCGACCACGTAGGACGGTTGGCGGCCCCGACCTTGCCGGTGGTGCACATCGCCTTGCAGGACGCCATGGCCTATGCACGCTGGCTTTCCTCGCAGACACAGCAGCGCTACCGACTGCCGACCGAAGCCGAGTTCGAATACGTGTTGCGCGCAGGCCGCACCAGCGCCTATCCGTGGGGCTCCACCGCGCCGTTGCGCATCGTCGGCAACCTGCCTGGCGAAGGTGACCTGTCGCGATCGGGACGGCGCTGGGGCAATCCGATTCCCGGTTATCGCGATGCATTCTGGGGACCGTCGCCAGTGCGCAATTTCCCGATGGAGGGCTTCGGCACCTTCGACATGATCGGAAATGTTTCCGAGTGGACACTCGACTGCTGGCACGACAGTTACCAGCGCTCGCCCCTCGATGGCTCGGCGTGGGTGAACCCTGGCTGTCCGCAGCGCGTGGTGCGCGGCGCTTCATGGGGAAGTTCCTTGGATCAGGCGCGTTCGGCATCTAGACTGCCGGTTGACGCCGACACCAGCACCGCGCGCCTGGGCTTCAGGGTAGTGCGCGAGCTCTGAGAAAAAAAGGAAGTTTTGCATGGCAATATTTGGCGGTTCAGCGGGTGGGCAGCGCCGGGGTGGTGGCATCCACTGGTGGATTCTCATCCTGTTCGCCGGCTATGCCGCGTACAGCTGGTTCGGCAGTTCCAGGACCGATCCATATACCGGCGGCAAGGCGCATTACGGCGCCAGCGTCGACCAGGAAGCGCAACTGGGGCTGCAGGCCTATCAGGAAGTGCTCACGCACGAGCATCCGCTGGCGGCAAACGACCCATCCGCAGTGCCGATCGAGGAGGTTGCCAAACGACTGATCGCTCGCGCCAGCGATGTCGAAAACGATCTTGCCAAGGAAAATTCTCAAGCCTCGCCGGGGCTGGCAAAAAGTTTCGACTGGAGCGTGGCCGTGCTGCAGTCCGAGCAGGCGAATGCCTTCTGCCTGCCGGGCGGAAAGATCGCCGTTTACACCGGACTGATCCCGATCACGCAAACCCCTGACGCGATGGCTGTTGTTCTCGGCCACGAGATTTCCCATGCCTTGCTGCGTCACGGATCACAGCGAATGGCGCAACAGAAACTGGTGCAGATGGGTCAGATGGCCGCGGGCGTCGCCGTGGGCAACATGGACCCGCAGCAGCAACAGATGGTTATGGGCGCGCTCGGTGCCGGAGCGCAGTACGGGCTGATCCTGCCGTATGGGCGCAACCACGAAACCCAGGCAGATGAAGTCGGACTGATGCTGGCCGCGGCCGCCTGCTACAACCCGCACGAGGCCATTCCCTTGTGGGAGCGCATGTCCAAGCTGGGCGGTGGGCAACGGCCGCCGGAATTCGCATCGACGCATCCGGATCCATCCAACCGCATCGCGCACCTGCAGGCGCTGATGCCGCGGGCCGAGAAGTTCTACGAAAAATACTGCGGCAAGTCGCCGCCAAACCTCTAACGCGGGCCGCCTGGCCTCGACTTCAGAAACTCATGAACAGCCCGCCGTTGACCGGCAGGTTGATGCCGGTCAGGTAGCCTGCATGCGGCGAACACAGGAAGTCGATGGCATGGGCGATGTCATCGGGTGATCCGATGCGTCCGGCCGGAATCGCGCCGACAATGCGCGCACGCAATTCGGACGGGATGACGGCGGTCATCATGGTGTCGATATAGCCTGGGCTGATGCTGTTGACGGTTACGCCCTTGGCAGCAAGCTCGCGCGCCAGGGCCATCGTGAAGCCGTGCATTCCGGCCTTGGCGGCGGCGTAGTTCGTCTGCCCGAACGCCCCCGTCTGGCCCACTATCGAACTGATATTTACGATGCGGCCAAAGCCTCGCTCGCACATCGACGGCGACAGCAATTGGCACAGGTGGAAAACGCTGTCGAGGTTTACCCGCAGCACGTCATGCCATTGCTCCTGCGTCATCTTGCGCAGGCTGGAGTCGCGGGTGATGCCAGCGGCGTTGACCAGCACCGATACCTCGCCATGCTGCGCGGCAATGCGTTTGCACAATGCCACGCACTGGTCCATGGCGCTGACATCCGCGGCTTCCAGGTGCACGTCGAGTGCAGCTACCGCGCCTTCAAATTGTGCCTGTCGCTGCGCATCGGCAGGCAAGTCAACGGCGATGACGCGATGACCGGAGCGCGCGAGTTGCCGGCAGGCCTGCACGCCGATGCCACCCATGCCGCCGGTGACCAGCGCCAGCGTCGGTGTCACTGGCGGCGAGTCTTGCGGCGCTTGGCGGCCGGCTTCGGCGCTTCCTCGACTTTGTCAACGGTGTTGCCCGCCAGACCGCTTTTGAAACCCTGCTGCACGCCCTTCCAGATTTCCATGTTGCGCTCGGTCAACTGGTTGAGCAGAGCCCATGGCGTCTGCACCACGAGACCCAGATGACCACGCAGTTGTTGTTGCTGGTCGCTGAAGACCTGGATGCTGCGCTCCAGGTAGCTGCCGATGATCCCCTGCAGGGAATCGCCGTAGAAGCGGATGACGGTGGTCAGCAGCTGCGTTGAAAAAATCGGCTGGCCGATGTCCTCGTGCTCGGCGAGGATCTGCAGCAGCACCGCGCGGGTCAGGTCCTTTCCGCTGCGTGCATCGCGCACCTCGAAACTTTCGCCCTCGATGATCAACTGGCGCACGTCTTCAAGCGTGACGTAGCTGGAGATCTCCGTATCGTACAGGCGACGATTCGGGTACTTCTTTATGATTCGCACCTCGGACATGTAAACCCCGGAATAGAGCAAGTACCACAAGGGACGCAGTTTCTTATTCCCCGAGCATCGCCCGTCTGTGGGCAGCTTGCAAGAATCCACCTGTCAATTATTGTGAACACCGGCACGAATCCGCGCAGACGCGCTCAATCGACAGGCAGAAGGTAATCCTCGCCAGGCACGCGGGCAGGCAGGAACGCCGCAACTGCGCGCGCTGTCACGCTCGCGACGTCGTCATCGGTGCCAAGTTTGCGTGCGTCCTGGCCGAGCACTCGCCAGGCCATGCGCAAGGCGACGCTGGGCGCGTTGGCGTCGACGGCAATGCTGGCCAGTGACTTCGAAAGCTTGCTGCCGTCACGCTGCCGCACCACCGGCAAGTGCGCGTACGCAGGCGTTTCGTAACCCAGTTGCCGCTGCAGGAAGATCTGCCGCGGTGTCGAATCCAGCAGGTCGGCGCCGCGTACCACTTCAGTGACACCCTGCTGCGCGTCATCAACCACGACGGCGAGTTGGTAGGCCCACAAGCCGTCGCCGCGACGCAGGACGAAATCGCCGAC
>JAYSXN010000384.1:0-2950 GCA_043717405.1 Gammaproteobacteria bacterium | reverse complement strand
AACAGATCCGTCCTCCGGACAGGTGCGTGGCCTCAGTCAGGCATTCAGGGTCACGCGAACTCATAGTAATTAGCAAGCAAGTCCCTTGCCTCACATCCGCAGCCCCTGTCGCCGCAGCGCGCGGTGGCTCAGCAAAACATGGCATTGGCCTGCGTACCTGTGGAAGTTGCCGTAACTGGCGATGCCGACGCTGTTGCCTGCGACGACCAATTCAAGGATCGTCGCCTCACACTCGTCAATGGTGCCGGCCAGATGCGCGCCCTCATGGATTAGTATCTGCGCGATAACATTGGTCGGGTCTGACTCGTGCAGCACGTGCCATCGCGTGTCGGCGCAAATGTAGATGTTGCCGGGGATATCGTGCCTGACGAACAACGCAGCGGTAATGGCGGCGCACTTGTGATCCGCTTCCGCATCGCCGGCGATGAACAGCTTGGCGTTTGTCAGTTCTCCGGCGGCCTTGCGCGCCAGATCGGCCAACGAATCCTGCAAGCCCCTGGATTCGGCAAGGAGCTGGATCGCGAGCACACGGGCCCGCTCGTACTTCAACCGTTCTTCGCCCGATGAGGGCATTTCGTAGAAGCCGGCGATGGTGGCTGGCGCGACGGCCTCTGAACTATCAGCCCTTGCCTGCCGGGTTGCTGCGCGGACCGGCAACACGGTCGTGTACGCCAACGCTGCCGCCAAATTGATACACACCAGCTTCGCGATGATGTTCATTTGCTGGCGCTGAATCCCGGGCTAGCCAGACTTGATCGCGAGGACGCATGCAAGGGCAAGAGAGACAGAACTACCATGCCCGATTACCCTACAGCTTCTTGCGAACTTTCGATCACAGCTTCAGCGGCAACTGCTGGGCACCCAATCATCTTTCAGCACCACGCTTCCGCGCACGAGAAACCTCCTGCATTGCCATGAGACCGAGCCCTCGTGGGTGATCGGGGCGAAGATCAAGCCGGCACCGCCGATGGATGAATTCGCCTTGTGCGGTGGATCACTGCTGAAGATTGCCAGGATGCTTCCGGCGTCAAGGGATGACGCGCAACCTTCGCCGGCGACGACCACCTCGGAAACATATGCTCCGGAGATCGATGCTGGACTGACCAGGCCCACCGACGTATTGCCGGCCAGGCAGGCACCTGTCGGAAAATGGCCGGTCTTGTTGTAGAACTCCACAACCGAGGTCTCGACCCCAGAAGCCAGTGACAGCCCTTCCGCAACCTGGGATCGGATCACGTAGTCCTGGTATTGGCTGATGGCGATGGCGGCCAGGACAGCTACGATCGCAACGACGATCATGAGATCGATGAGCGTGAAGCCTCGTGTACCTGCCATTCGGGTTCCCCTTGATTGTGCGTCCCAAGCGCCATCGCGGGCCGCTATCAGTAACTACGCCAGTGCGACCGCATTTAGGCCAGCAGCCCAGTCATCAGTCGTACTAATGCCGCAGCAATCCCCTCAAGCGCGCAGTTGGTCGCTTACGGTCGTGAATCGGAAGCCCTTGTCGAGCAACCTCGGGACAATCAACTCAACGCATTCGGCTGCGGCGCGGCTGACTTTCGATGATATGTCCGCATGCTGGTCGGCGAGTCCGTCGTGCAGGTTGATGACGGAGCCGGACGTGGTCTCTGCAACGACCAGGTCAGCCATCGCGGGCGCATCCAGCGCATCGTGTCGCGGCGCGACGTCCCAACCGATCAGGTGCGGTGTACCGACCAGACGACCAATGGTGCGCACCTCCCAACTGAAGCGACCATGGGGTGCCCGGAACGCACACACGCGGCTGCCGCCGATCTGCTCGAGTACGCGCCGGCTGTTGCGCATTTCCTGGTAGACCACGCGCACTGGCGACAAATGAAAGTTGGGATGGGTCATCGAATGGCTGCCCACTTCGTGACCCTGCGCGGTGATGTCACGCAGCAGGCCCGGATTGCGCTCCGCATTCTGACCGGTGCAAAAAAAAGTGGCAGGAACCTTGTATCGGGCCAGTGCTTCCAGGATGCGAGCGGTCGAATATCCGCTTGGACCGTCGTCAAAGGTCAGGCAGATCTGGTTGGTTTCGTTCTGGAAGCGGTTCACCGTTCCGCGCAGCCGATCGATGTCAAGCGCAATGGTACGCTCGTTGACGAATCGCACCAATTTGGCCACGGTTGGAGACACTTTCATGCGCCATCTTAACAGTCGCGCTTTGGCGCGAGAAAGTTGCAGGCCCGGGCGTTAGCCTGTTCTTCATCAATGCGGCCTTTCGGCTGGCGCCTAGCGCACGCCTTGCCGGGTTTTCGCGTCGATGCACGCGCTCAGCGCCGTGGCGTGGTCGACCCGGCCGGTGAGGGTGCGGACGTCGCTTTCGCAATTGGCCTGCACCAGGTCCGTGGGCACCGCATGCCGGCCTGTCCAGCCCAGTTTCGCGCCAACGGCGCAGCTACTGGTTACGAGCGCTGCCGCCACGAGCAGCAACATTCTGATTGATCCGCGCATCCTTGCACTCCTTTTTCAGCTGCTTGCACTCTAGCATTCAAGCAGTTTTTCGGCCCGGATTTCCGCCGTGCAAGCCCGCCGGAATGGGTGCGGGTGCAGATGCTGTTCACATAATTAACGGCATGATGACTCGGTGCTGCCAACCCCGACACGGAGATGTCCCATGAACACTCGAATGGTTGCAATCAGCCTTGCCCTTGCCCTGGCCGCGCCCGCATTCGCGCAGGACAACAACACGCCGACCGCTCCGACCATGCCGCCTGCCGCCTCGATGCCCCAGTCATCGCAGTCGAGCCCACCGGCCGCCGATACCATGCCGCCGGCCTCCCAGACAAACAATTCTGCCGCGCAGGCCGGCGCCAGGAAGGCGATGTGCAAGCATCGGCAGTCCGGCAGCGCCACCCGCTACACCGGCGACCGCGAGCATCGCTATCCAGCGGTCGATCACGGCCACGTTGCTGGCGACCCTCCG
>JAYSXN010000383.1:0-2952 GCA_043717405.1 Gammaproteobacteria bacterium | reverse complement strand
TGCAAACGGAGATCGACGAATTGGAGCGGACGTTCTCGGACCTCGAGGAAATCTGGAAGTCGGAAAAAGCCGCGCTGACTGCGGTGTCGCGCATCAAGGAGCAGATCGAGCAGGCCAAGCTGGAGCTTGAAGCGGCGCATCGGCAGCAGGATTTCGGCAAGCTCAGCGAAATCCAGTATGGGCGCCTGCCGGAGCTCGACAAGCAATTGCGCGCCGCGCAGGAAACCGAATCCAAGGGCTTCCGGCTGTTGCAGGACAAGGTTACGGCCGAGGAGATCGCCGAGGTGGTGTCGCGCTGGACCGGCATCCCGGTCAACAAGATGCTCGAGGGCGAGCGCGAAAAACTCTTGCGCATGGAAGCGGAGTTGCACAAGCGCGTGATCGGCCAGGACGAAGCCTTGAAAGCAGTGTCCGACGCGATCCGCCGCTCACGCGCGGGTCTGTCGGATCCGAATCGGCCGAATGGCTCCTTCCTTTTCCTGGGCCCCACTGGCGTCGGCAAGACCGAGCTGTGCAAGGCACTTGCCGAATTCCTGTTCGACTCGCCGGAAGCGATGATCCGCATCGACATGAGCGAGTTCATGGAAAAACATTCGGTGGCGCGGCTGATCGGTGCGCCTCCGGGCTACGTCGGCTACGAGGAGGGCGGTTACCTGACCGAGGCCGTGCGCCGCAGGCCGTACTCGGTGATCCTGCTCGACGAGGTGGAAAAAGCGCACGCCGATGTGTTCAACGTGCTGCTGCAGGTGCTCGATGATGGCCGCCTGACCGATGGCCAGGGCCGCACGGTGGATTTCCGCAACTGCGTGATCGTGATGACCTCGAACCTGGGCTCCCAGCACATCCAGGAAATCGCCGACAGCGACGACCTGGCCGAGGAAGAAATGTACACGCAGATGAAGGCGGCGGTGATGGCGCAGGTGCAGGCGCACTTCCGGCCGGAGTTCATCAACCGGCTGGACGACATCGTGGTATTCCATCCGCTTGCGGCCGAGCAGATCCAGGCGATCGCGAAGATCCAGACGGCCTATCTTTCGGCACGACTGGCCGAGCGCCAGATCAAGCTGGAGATTTCCGACGATGCCCTGGTATTGCTGGGCAACATCGGCTTTGATCCGGTGTACGGGGCGCGGCCCTTGAAGCGCGCGATCCAGCAGCAGCTGGAGAATCCCCTGGCCAACCGCATCCTTTCAGGGGAGTTTGGACAGGGCGATACGGTGGTGGTGGATACAGATGGGGTGCGGTTGAATTTCAAAAAGCTGTAGGCCCAACGACATTTGGACAGGCTAAAAAGCTGCGGCCCGGTTCAGCAAACCCCGAGTGATAGAATCCCGGCCCTATGATTGCCTTCAAGAACTTCGCGCTGCGCCGCGGCGAGCGACTGCTGTTGTCCAATGTCGACCTGACCCTGCACGCCGGCTGGCGCGTGGGCGTGATCGGGCGCAACGGTTGTGGCAAGTCCAGCCTGTTCGCCACCATCATGGGCGAGATCGAGTCCGACCTCGGCAACCTGGATATGCCCAGCCGCGTGCGCATTGCCAGCGTTGCGCAGGAAACTCCGTCCTTGCCCGACCCGGCGATTGATTTCGTGCTGGGCGGTGATGCCGCGGTGTATGAAGTCATCCGCGCAGAAGCGGCGGCGATGGACGCCGAAGATTACGACGCCGTAGCCGAGGCGCATCACAAGCTCGATGAATTGAACGGTTACGACGCCAGTGCGCGCGCCGGACGACTTTTGCATGGCCTGGGCTTTCCGGCTGACACGCATCTGCGGCCGGTGTCGTCGTTTTCCGGCGGCTGGCGCGTGCGCCTGAACCTGGCGCGCGCGTTGATGATGCCGTCCGACCTGCTGTTGCTCGACGAGCCGACCAACCATCTCGACCTGGATGCGGTGCTGTGGCTGGAGCAGTGGCTGCTGAAATATCCGGGCACGCTGCTGCTGATTTCGCACGACCGCGAATTCCTCGATGGCGTGTCCACGCACACGCTGCATCTGCACGAGGGCAAGGCGAAACTTTATACCGGCGATTACACCAGCTTCGAGCGCCAGCGCGCCGAGCACCTTCGCCTGCAGCAGATCACGCATGAAAAAATGCAGGCCGAGCGTGCCCACCTGCAGAGCTTCATAGACCGATTCAAGGCCAAGGCGAGCAAAGCCAAGCAAGCGCAATCACGGGTCAAGCGCCTGGCCAAACTCGCCGGCACCGAGGCAGTGCGCGCCGAGCGCGCTTTCCATATCAATTTTGCCGAACCGGCGCGCCTGCCGCATTCGCTGATCCGGCTGAACCATGTCGATGCAGGTTATCCGGCGGCACCGGCAGCGCGGTCCATCGTCGGTGCGGCGCAAGCGGCGATGGCCTTCGCCGAGGGCATCGCGACCGGCGCTCCGCCGATCACCATCCTGCACGATGTCGGTTTTGGCCTGGAGGCGGGCGATCGCGTGGGCCTGCTCGGCCCCAACGGCGCCGGCAAGTCGACGCTGGTGAAGACGCTGGTCGGCGAGCTGGAGTTGCTGGCTGGCGAACGCGTCGCGCACCCCGACCTCAAGCTCGGCTACTTTGCGCAGCACACGGTCGAGAGCTTGCACGAGGGGCAGACGCCACTCTGGCATCTGCGCGAGATCGATCCGACGGCCGGTGAACAACAGCTGCGCAATTTCCTCGGCCAATGGAATTTCGTCGGGGATCGTGCCTTCGAGTCGGTCGATGGATTTTCGGGCGGTGAGCGCGCGCGTCTCGCGCTCGCCCTGATCGCCTACTTGAAACCAAACGTGCTGCTGCTCGACGAGCCGACCAACCATCTCGACCTCGACATGCGCGAGGCGCTGGCCGAGGCGCTCAGCGATTTTCCCGGGGCCATCGTGCTGGTCTCGCACGATCGGCACCTGATCGGGCTGGTTTGCGAAACGTTCTGGCGCGTCGCCGATGGCCGCGTCGAGGAGTTCAACGGCGA
>JAYSXN010000382.1:0-2965 GCA_043717405.1 Gammaproteobacteria bacterium | reverse complement strand
CCATCTGCCGCGGCTGGCCTGAGCAGGCGCAGGTGGTGGATCATCCGCTCGACGGGGGACCCGGCAAGCCGGATAAAAAACCCGCGGTCACAGCGATCACTCGCCTCGCCACCGCCCAGCTCGAGCTGCCGTCCGCCGCGCATGAAAGTTCACGCTATGCCCTGTTGCTGTGCTCACCGCACACCGGCCGCTACCGACAGATCCGCCGTCACCTCAAGCATCTGTCGCATCACCTGATAGGTGATTCCAGCCACGGCGACGGCCGCCACAATCGACAGTTCCGCATGCTTGGCGTGCATCGCATGTTGCTGCACGCCTGGCGCCTGCGCTTCGTGCACCCGACGACCGGCGCCGTCCTCCGGGCCTGTGCACCGCCGGACGATGACTTCCTGCGCGCGCTAAGGGTCCTGGGCATGGGCACGCCGTCGTTCGATCTTGAAACCGGCGCCTGCGCAGCCCACGCTTGAGCCATGGCCAAACTGTATTTCTACTACTCGGCAATGAATGCCGGCAAGACCACCGCCTTGCTGCAGAGCGCCTATAACTACCGCGAACGCGGCATGCGCGCGTTGATCGTGACGCCGCGCATGGACGACCGCGCTGGCGAAGGGGTCGTGGCGTCACGCATCGGTTTGTCCGCCGCGGCGCTGCCGGTAGCGCCGGGTGAAAACCTGCTGCAACGCGTGCGTGCCGACGTCGATGCGCGCGGGCCCTTGCATTGCGTGCTGGCCGACGAGGCGCAGTTTCTGTCACGCGACCAGGTGTGGCAATTGAGCGATGTGGTCGACGTTCTGGGCATTCCCGTGCTCGCCTATGGCCTGCGCACCGACTTCCGCGGCGAGCTGTTCGAAGGCAGCCAGCAGTTGCTCGCGCTGGCCGACGAATTGTGCGAGATCAAGACCATCTGCCATACCAGCCGCAAGGCAACCATGGTGGTGCGCGTGGATGATGACGGCCGCGTGCTGCGTGATGGACCGCAGGTGCAGATCGGCGGCAACGAGCGCTATCTTTCAGTGTCGCGCGCCGAGTTCAAGAAAATCATGTCCGGCAGCGGCGAGGCATCCTAGGCTTTTGGTGCGCAGGCGGCGCTGAGCAAGGCCAGCCGCCGTTGCTGGCGCCGATGCTCCGGCTCCGCCTGGCGCATCTCGGCCAAGGTCCGCTCGCGCAAGGCCACGCCAGCGCCGGCGCTGCCACTCAGGCATTGCTGCGCCGCCTGCATGGACTGCGCTTGCCAACGCAGGCGCTGGTGCGATCGATCTGCCGGCAATTGCGCCAGTGCTGCGGCGATGAGCGAGGCGGCGTTCGCATCGCCGCCCAGCTGCGCGAGCCGCGCACGTGCCAGCAGCAGGTCCGCATGTAAACCCTTGCCGTTGCCGGGCGGCAGTTGGGCAAGCCAGTCACGCGCGCGGGCCAGGTCGGCGCGGTCGAGCTCGCCCTGCACGACGGCAACGATTGCCGAGGCAGCCTGTCCCGCCGGCGCCGAACGCAGCAGCGCAAGACAATCACGGCGGTTGGTTTCGGCGGTTGAGTCCTGGCCCGCTTCGGCCTGTGCCTGCGCCAGATGGCACAGGTCATAGGCGTGCACGGCCAGCTTGTGATGACCGCGCCAGATCCTGATCGCATCCGCCAGCAGGCTCACCGCTTGCGCAGGTTGGTCGCGTTCAAGCGCAACCATGCCGCGCATGCTTTCCTGGTCGGCGAGCTGCTCGCTTTCCGGACCCCAGCGCAACAGCAGACTGTCCTGCGCCAAGGCCAGCAGCCGATTGGCTTCCGCCAGTTCACCGGTACCCAGCAATACCTCGGCGAGCAATTGCTCGACGGCAGCGGTACGCGGATGCCCGGCGCCGAAACGCACGAGCGAAATATCCAGTGCCTGCCGGTACGCGGCCTTGGCTTCGAGTGAGTTGCCGAGCAAGTCGTAGGCCACGCCCAGGTTGCTCCAGATGTCCACGCCGAGGCCGTTCTGCTCGCCGCCGCCGCTACGCAGGTGGGCGAGCGCCTCGCGCAATGCACCGACGGCCGCGCCGCCCTTGCCGGCGTTGATCAGCAGGCCGGCCAGGTCGTTTTCGCTTTCGGCGGCCAGGGCATTGCCATTGGCGGACAGCCGGCGAAATTGCAGTGCCTGTCCAAACAGGTCGCGGGCAACCACGTCGCCGTGCAACTGCGCATGGCATCGTCCCAATTGCGAAAAGAACGCCGCCGAAGACAAGGGATAGGCGTTGGCCTGGTTTTGCGCCAGCGACAGTTGTGGGCTCAAGGCCTGCACGCAATCGGCATTGCGGCCCAGTTCGCGCAGGCTGTAACCGCGTAGCGCCGCCGCATCCAGCACGAGGTTCGCTGGGACATCGCCACCCAGTTGCGTGAGGATCTGGCGCTGCCGGTCAAGCAAGGCAAGCGCTTGCGCGTCATCACCCAGGCCCGAACGCAAGCGCGCGATGAGGCCGATCAATTCGGCGCGCGCCAGCGGCTGCGTCGCCAGGTCAGTATCGGCGCGACTGATGCCGGCATCGAGCAAGGCGCGCACGTCGACGCCGCGCGTGCTGCTGGCGTTGCCGGAATTTTCGAACAAGGCCACGACAAAGTCCTGCATGGCCTGCGCCCGCGATGCCTCGCGCATCGCGCGGCTGGCCTGCCAGGACACACTGGTCAGCGCCACAGCGAGCAAGCCGGTAACCCCCACGGTCAGGAACAGTCCGAGAGCATGTCGGCGCAAATATTTGCGCGCACGGTAACCGACGCTTTGTGCACGCGCGTGCACTGGCTGTCCATCAAGGTAACGGCGCAAGTCCTGGGCGAGCGCTTCCACCGATGAGTAACGCTGCTCGGGGAGTTTGCTCAGCGCCTTCAATACGATGTTGTCGATGTCGCCGGCAAGCAGGCGTGCGCGCCGCTTGTCCACTATTGATCCGCTCTCACGCGCCTTGCGCGCGGTGATCAGGGACGGACGCAGCGGTTCGGTGCCAAG
>JAYSXN010000381.1:0-2966 GCA_043717405.1 Gammaproteobacteria bacterium | reverse complement strand
CGCCGGGGGCGTGGCCGACGGCGCTCGATTGCCTGTGCGAGCGGTTCCCGGCGGTTGCGCGCTTGCAATGGCTCGAGCGAATGGCGCGAGGGCGAGTGTTGGACGGCGATGGCCGATGCTTGACGCCGCACACGCCGTATCGGGTCGGGCTCGAAGTCCACTACTACCGCGAAGTTCCCGACGAACCGTCGATTCCGTTCGACCACGTCGTGCTGTATGTCGATGCCGATCTGCTGGTGGCGGACAAGCCGCATTTCCTGCCGGTCACCCCGGCCGGTGCGCACGTCCATGAAACCCTGCTGGGCCGCTTGATCCGCCTCACCGGAAACGAGGCGCTGGCGCCATTGCACCGGATCGATCGCGATACCGCCGGACTGGTGCTGTTCTCGACCAACGCGCATAGCCGCGCGCAGTACCAGGCACTGTTTCGCGAGCGACGGATCAGCAAGAGCTACGAGGCGATTGCGCCAGCGTTGCCAGACGTGGAATTTCCATGCACCCGCTCCAGCCGGATGGTCCCCGGCGAACCATTTTTCCGCATGCAAGAGAGCGAAGGTCCGGCGAATAGCGAAACTCGGATCGACGTCCTCTCGCGCGGCGATGGGGCCTGGCGTTATGCGTTGACGCCAATCACCGGTCGCAAGCACCAGTTACGCGTACACATGGCCGCGCTGGGGGCGCCGATCGCCAACGATGGAATGTATCCGTCACTGGTTCAGCGCGCGGCGGGGGATTGCTCGGCACCGTTGCAGCTGCTAGCCAAGGGGTTGGCGTTCATCGATCCGCTGAGTGGTGTTGAGCGCAGGTTCTGCAGCACGTTCAATCTCGAAGCCTGATCGCGACCGACGCAATCGCGCAGCAGATGGAACTCGTTGGAGAAGCAGCGGACCACGCGCCAGCCAAACGTGGCGAAGTCCTTAGGCAACATGGCCTGGTCAGCCAATAACTTGAGCAAGGTCAACCCGGCCCTCACACGCCAAGCAGCCGATGCGCGACGTGCAGCCAGGCTTGGGTGTTGCCGATGTGCTCCTCTGACAATCCCAGGGTCAAGAGGACAGCAGCACCGATCGCGGTCGCCACGTGGACGGACCGGCGGGTGGCTAGATCGTAGAGGACCATGGACGCAATAAGACCCAGGAAGATGTAGAGGGACAACCCACTCAACTCGGGGATTCGTCCCACGGCCGCTCCGATGAGGCCGAGGCTGCCGAGCAGCACCCAGCGCTTGTGAAAATCGGGCCTGGTCCGGAACAGCATCGCAGCACCGGCGAGGATGCCGAACATCGCCAAGTCAGCCAGTTCCCCGTAAAAGAACGAAAGCGCAGCGTCTCCGTCGCCTGCAGTGAAGTCGTGGACCGTATCCCGTGCCGCCACGATCGTGCCGAGCGCCAGCATCGGAATCACCAGCCAGCCGGCGATCGACCCGATCTTGCGATGCGCTTTCAGCCGCCCGGTCGCAGCGAGGACCGATTGGCTCACCAACAACGCCGTCCACGCGAAAAACAAGGCCCCATGGATGTGAACTACGAGTGGTTTCGAAAACGTTCCGCGCACGACCGGAATGAAGAATGTGCGCGAGAAGCCGGCGAGCACGATGCAGGCAAAGATCAACGCGAACACGACGAAATAGGCGTGGAGCTTGCGGGGCATTGCCCGGGCGCACGTACGCGGTCCGACTGACCCAGCTTCCAGTTCACGCTCGCGCTGCGGCATGTCCGACTCCCCGGCGTCTAGCGATGAAAGTCTAACCTCGCTACAAGATCCACGCCTCCATGTCGGCAGTCAACTTGAGCAGCGCTTCCGCACTCGCGCCCTTGCCCGGCCACAACCCGATCACCCCGCTCAGGTCCAACCCTTTGCATTTGCACTTACCGGATGCGCATTATGCCTTGGCCGGTGGCAGCGGGTTACCGCGTATGCTGCTCCAAAAAATCCGCAAAAAAGCACATGCATTGCTTTCCGCGCAGCCATCCGACTGCGGGAATGTTTGTCGTGCTGGTCTGCGCATTGCATCGGGACGCACCGGCCGCTTGACTGGTACCAACCATTGGATCCGCCATGAATCTACTGACATCCTTCACGGCCATCGCGACGGTCGCGAGCGCACTCCTCTCGGCAACCGCGGCAGCCGGCACGCCAGCGCCGACGGCACCTGGCCGCGTCGATGCCATCGACCAGGCCATCGAAGCCCAGATGGCGAAGGCAAGGATCGTCGGCGTCGGTGCAGCGATCATCGTCAACAAGCGGGTTGCATGGACGAAGGGCTATGGCTTCGCCGACAAGGAGCACGGCCTGCCCTTTACGCCGGACACGGTGATGAACATCGGCTCGATCAGCAAGACCATCACCGGCGCGGCGCTCATGCATGCCGTCCAGGAAGGCAAGCTGTCGCTCGACCGGGACATCAACGACTACCTTCCCTTCAAGGTCGCGAACCCGTCCTTTCCGAACGCGACGATCACCTTGAGGCAGCTGGCGACCCACACCTCCAGCATCACCGACCGGGGCGCCGCTTACGCCAAGGCCTACCACTTCGGCCGGGATTCGCCCGATTCACTGGGGGACTTCCTCAAGGATTACTTTGCGCCTGGCGGAAAGGAATATTCGAAGGAGAACTTCCTGCCGGAAAAACCGGGAACGCATCGCGAGTACTCGAACATCGCTGCCGCGCTGGCCGGATACATCGTCGAGGTCGCCGTGGGCGAAAAGCTCAACGCCTACACACGAAGGATATTCTTCGCTCCGCTCAAGATGGACAACACCGGCTGGTTGCTGTCCGATGTCGACCTGGCGAAACACAGCACGCTTTACATCGCGCAGGGGCTGGCGGTTCCGATCCAACTTTACGGTCTGACGACCTATCCCGACGGTGGGCTGCGCACGTCCGTCTCCGACCTGTCGCGGTTCTTCATCGCCTTGCTCGGCGAGGGTGCGTATGAGGGGACCCGTGTCCTCGACCGGACGTC
>JAYSXN010000039.1:0-2407 GCA_043717405.1 Gammaproteobacteria bacterium | reverse complement strand
CAATTCGGCAGCAAACATGCTCGGGAACTATTTTATAAACCTCGCTCACACCAGCGGCGCCTGGTCCGTAGGGCCGCCGATGGTAATGCTTTGCACACTCACGCCCAAGGCCACTTTGGGAGGTATGTACCTGCTTGAACTGGCGTTAACAAATATGCCTTGAGCATTCGACGTCGTTCCCGCGGAATCCCGGGCACAAAAAAACCGCCGATTTTAGCGGCGGTTTTTCCTGGGCTTTTGGCACCAGCAAAGCCAAAGCGTTTCTTCAATTGCCAGGTCGTCGATTCGTCTGGTGGGCGGTACAGGGCTTGAACCTGTGACCCCTGCCGTGTGAAAGCAGTGCTCTACCGCTGAGCTAACCGCCCCGGACAAGCGGGTATTCTACTTTCCGCAAGACCGAGGGTCAATCGCAACTGCAGGAATTACGCGCCGACCAGCGGCACCAGCCACTTGTGCGCAAAGTCGTCCGCGGGCTCTGGCCGGCCGAAAAAATAGCCTTGGGCAAAGTCGCAACCCAGTGCGAGCAACGCTTCAGCCTGGCCGTCCTCCTCGACGCCCTCGGCGGTGGTCTGCAAGCCCAGGCTTCCGGCCATGGCAATGATGGTGGTCACGATGGTGTAGTCGTTGGCATCGGTGAGCATGTTTCGAACAAACGATATGTCGATCTTGATCTGGCTGGCGGCGAATCTTTTCAGGTAAGCAAGGGACGAATACCCGGTGCCGAAATCATCGATCGACAGGCCGAAGCCGGCAGCACTCAGGAGTTCCATGACTTCAACAGCACGCTCCGGGTCGACCATCATGCTGCTCTCGGTCAGCTCGAGTTCGAAATAGTTTGGCAGCAAGCCGGCGTCGTGCACGACCTGCAGCAGGCGCCCTACTATGTCGGGATCTTCAAGTTGCAACGCCGATACATTGATGGCGAGCCGTCCGTCGAGTCTGAGCCCCGCCTCGCGCCACGCAACGATCTGCCGGCACGCCTCGCGCAGAACCCAATCCCCTAGAGCGCCCATCATGCCGCGCTCCTCGGCGATGGGAATGAATTCGCCAGGGTTTACCCAGCCCAACACGGCATCGTTCCAGCGCAACAATGCCTCGGCGCCAATGATGCGGCCGGTGGTCAACTCGACCTGCGGCTGGTAATACAGCTGCAACTCCCCGGCTTCCAGCGCTCGCGCCAAACGATTGGCGATGCTCAGGCGTTTTTCCAGTTCCGCGCCCATTTCCGCCTGGTAAAGGCGGTAACCACCACCTCCGGCCTTCGCGCGGTACATCGCGATGTCGGTGCGCTTGATCAAATCCTCGGACGTGTGGCCGTCGGCGGGATAAAAGGCGATGCCGATGCTTGCGCCCACCGTGTAGGAATGACCGGCGAGTTCGAGAGGTGCCGTCAACGCGCCCTGCAGGCGGTTGGCGATGCGCACGGCAGTCTGGTGATCGGCGTTTTCCGCGATCAGAACGAACTCGTCTCCGCCCAGCCGCGCGAGCGTTTCTTCCTTGCGCGACGCCGACAAAAAGCGACGGGCCACCTCGGCCAGCGCCAGGTCACCGATGGCGTGTCCCTGGCTGTCGTTTATTTCCTTGAAGCGGTCAAGGTCGACGAACAGGATCGCGCCATGGCCTCCGTGGCGCCGGGACGCCGCGAGTGTTTGCTCGAGGCGATCCAGGAACAACGCGCGGTTCGGCAAGCCGGTGAGCGAATCGTAGAAAGCCAGTTGCTCGATTCGCGCAGCCTGGATCTTCTGTTCGCTGACGTCGTTGATGATGCTGATGGAATGGCTGGGCGCACCGCCGATCCCCTTCACCAGCGCCACCGACAGAGCCAGCGGGAAGATCTCGCCAGTCTTGCGCCGGCCCCACAGCTCGCCTTTCCAGCGGCCGGTGTCGGCCAGGCTTTCACTGCGGCTGGCGTGCGCTACCGGGTCGTGCCGGCCCTGGTCCAGGATATCGGGGGGCTGGCCCAGGACCTCCGCGGCGGGATAGCCGGTGAGCCTTTCAAAACTCTGGTTCACCATCAGCACGCGGCCGTCGCTGCCGGTGACCATGATGCCGTCGATACTTTGTTCGAATACGACCTCCGCCAGCCTGCGCTCCTCCTGGTGCCGCGCGCGCTCGATCGCCAGCGACGCGAGGCCGGCCGACTGCCGGATGAGGTCCAGGTCCGGTGCACTCGGAGACGACGGCTCGGAGCGGTAGATCGCAAACGTGCCCAGCACCTTGTTGTCGGCCGAGGTAATCGGGTGTGACCAGCACGAGCGCAGCCCCGCGCGCTCGGCCACCTCGCGCCACGCAGTCCAGTTCGGGTGGGTCTGGATGTCCTCGACGATGACCAATTGCCCCGTTGCCGCAGCTGCACCGCAAGACCCGGCAGCAGGTCCGATCTCAACGCCCTCGATTGCCTGATTGA
>JAYSXN010000380.1:0-8742 GCA_043717405.1 Gammaproteobacteria bacterium | reverse complement strand
GCGCAGCCGCACGGAATAGACAATGCGGACATCGACCGCAAGGCCGACGCCTGCACCGATTTCTACCAGTACGCCAATGGCGACTGGCGCGCACAGCACGCCATCCCGGACTACATGGATCGCTGGAGCAAGCGCTGGCAATCGGGCGAGGTCAACAAGGAGCACGTGCGCGACATCCTTGCCGAGGTATCGGCGCGCAAGGACTGGCCGATCGGGAGCGCGGAACAACTGTCCGGCGATTTTTACGCCGCTTGCATGGACCAGACGCGCGTTGATGCCTTGGGTGCGAAGCCTGTGCAGCCGCTGCTCGATGAAACCAGGGCAATCAAGTCTCGCGCCGATCTGGAGCACAGCATCGGGCACCTGCAAGCGCTCGGCATTTCGGTCCCGTTCTCCCTGTATGCCAACCAGGATTTCCATGATCCGACGCGCGTCATCGCCCACCTGGATGCCGGTGGACTGGGCCTGCCTGACCGCGACTATTACCTGAAGCCCGACGCGCGCTTCATCGAGGCGCGCGCCAAATACCACACGCACGTGGCCAACATGTTCGTGCTCGCGGGCGCCACGCTGGCCGCCGCGGACCAGGCTGCCACTGCGGTTTTCGAGCTTGAAAAGCGGCTCGCTGGCGCTTCTCTGGACAATGTGGATCTGCGCGATCCGCACAAGCAGGACCACAAGATTTCTTTTGCAACGCTGGTCGCGACGGCGCCGCATTTTGACTGGGCGAGCTTCTTTGACGGCGCCGGGTTGCCTCGCGCTGACCTCAATGTCGGGCAACCAGCGTTCATCGCCCAGGTGGACAAGGAGCTGGCCACCACGCCCGTTGCCCAATGGCGCGATTACCTGGAGTGGCATGTCCTGCATTCGGCAGCCGATGCCCTGTCAGAACCATTCGTCGAGGAAAACTTTGCCTTCAACGGCAAATTCCTCAGTGGCGCCACGGTGATGAAACCGCGCTGGAAGCGCTGCGCCGAAGCCACCGACAACCAGCTTGGCGATGCGCTTGGCCACGCTTACGTACAGAAGTATTTTCCGCCGCAGGCCAAGGCGCGCACCCAGGACATGGTTAAAAACATACTGCTGGCGATGCACGACACCATCGTCGGCTTGTCCTGGATGAGCGAGGACACCAAGAAGAAGGCGCTGGAAAAACTCGCCACCTTCAATCCAAAGATCGGTTATCCGGATCATTGGAAGGAGTATCGCGGCGTTGTGGTCAACCGCGCCTCGTATTGGGACGACCAGGTGGCTGCGTCGCGCTGGAACGTCGCCGACAATCGCGCGCAGGTGGGCAAGCCGGTTGATCGCACGCGCTGGGGCATGACGCCGCCGACTTCGAACGCCTACTACAACCCGAACTTGAACGAGATCGTGTTCCCGGCTGGAATCCTGCAACCGCCGGCATTCGACATCAACGCCACCGACGCGGTCAACTATGGCGCGATCGGCGTGGTCATCGGCCATGAGATCAGCCATGGTTTCGACGACCAGGGCGCGCAGTTCGATGCGCAGGGCGGGCTGAACAACTGGTGGACCCCGCAGGACAACGAAAAATTCAAGGCGCGCGGACAATGCGTGGTCAAGCAATTCGACAGCTACTTCATCGAGCCGGGCATACATCACAACGGCAAGCTGGTGCTGGGCGAATCGATCGGAGACCTGGGCGGAGCCAAGCTGGCTTTCCTGGCTTACCAGAAGTCGCGCGAGGGCAAGGCCCCGGAACCGACCATTGATGGCTTCACCCCGGAACAACAATTCTTCCTGTCCTGGGGCCAGTGGCGTGGCGATGAGATACGTCCGGAAACGCAACGCACCATGGTCCAGGGCGACCCGCATCCGATCGCCAAGTACCGCGTCAATGGTCCACTGTCGAACCTGCCGGCGTTCCGCGAGGCATTCCAGTGCAAGGCCGATGCGCCGATGGTGCGCCAGGGCGACGAGCGCTGCGAAGTCTGGTGAAGCTCGGCAAGGCCGCCAGCGCGGCGTGGCTGCTCGCGCTGGCGGCGATCCTGCTGGCCTCGTGCACGCAGCCGCCACCGCCGCCAAGCCCTGCCCAGGTGCGGGCGCAAATCCTGCGCCTGCTGCCGCCGGGCACACTTGACCGTCGCGGCTGGGCCACCGACATCCAGGCCGCCTTTGCAGCACAGGAAATCGAGCCGTCGACCCAGAACCTGTGCGCGACGCTCGCGGTGACCGAGCAGGAATCCGGATTCCGCGCGGACCCGGCTGTGCCGGGATTGCCGCGCATTGCCCGCGCCGAGATTGATCGCCGGGCAAAGGAACACAACGTGCCGGCGTTCGTCATGCACGCGGCGTTGAAGCTGGCCTCACACGACGGCGTGAGCTACGACGAGCGCCTTTCAAAAGTACGCACCGAACAGGACCTGAGCCGCCTGTACGAAGACCTGATCGGCGCGGTGCCGATGGGCAAGCGCTTGCTGCGCAACTCGAACCCGGTGCACACCGGCGGCCCAATGCAGGTGAGCGTCGCCTTTGCCGAAGAGCACGCTCGCGATTTCCCCTACCCCTATGCCGTGGAAGGATCGATAAGGCACGAGGTGTTCACGCGCCGTGGCGGCATGTACTTCGGCATCGCGCACCTGCTCGGATACCCGGCGCATTACCCGCAACCGCTGTACCGTTTTGCCGACTACAACGCCGGCTTCTACGCCAGCCGCAACGCCGCCTTCCAGCACGCCGTCAGTCTGGCGTCCGGCGTGACGATGCCGCTCGATGGCGACCTGGTCCGCTATGCCGCGGCGCACGACGGCAGCACCGTGGGCGCGACCGAGGCGGCGGTGCGGGTGCTCGCCCCCGCGCTCGACCTCACGCAAGCACAAATCCATCGCGCACTGCTCAAGGGCGAACGCGCCGGCTTCGAAGACACGCGGCTGTACCAGCGGGTGTTCGAGGTTGCCGAGGACCTGCAACACCGGCCGTCGCCGCGCGTCATGTTGCCGCGCATCACGCTGAACAGCCCGAAGATCACGCGACAACTGACCACCGAATGGTTCGCCAGGCGCGTCAACCAGCGCTACCAGCGATGCATGGCGCGGGCCTCGGCGCGCCATCCCTGAATTGCCTGCCGGGTTCGCAAAGTTGCATCGCGGTTGCGCTAGACTCGAAGCACCCGCCTCCCCCAAGCGATGCTCATGGATCTGCCGCCAAGCCAGCCGCCCCGAAGCCTGCCGCCATGGAAGGTCGTGCTGGTTGATGACGAGCCTGAAATCCACGATGTGACGCGGCTGGTGCTGGGCGGCTTCCAATTCGAGAACCGGCCCCTGCAATTCCTGTCGGCCATGACTGCCGAACAAGCGCGCGCGGTGCTCGCCGAACATTCCGATGCAGCGGTGGTGTTGCTGGACGTGGTGATGGAAACCGACCAGGCCGGATTGCAACTGGTGCAGTACATCCGCCAGACCCTGGGCAACAGCAATATCCGAATCGTGCTGCGCACCGGGGAGCCGGGCCAGGCGCCCGAGCAGGAAGTGATCACCCGCTACGACATCAACGACTACAAGGAAAAAACGGAGCTCACCGCGCAGAAGCTGGCGACGACGATGTTCGCCTCCTTGCGCGCCTACCGCGACATCATGATCATTGAGGCCAACAAGCGCGGCCTCGAGCGCGTCATATCGGCATCGGCGCATATCTTCTCGCACGAAAAAACCACGGAGTTCGCGTCCGCGGTGTTGTCGCAGCTGGCCAACCTGGTGGGGCTGCAGCGCGGCGCGCTGTACTGCAACGTTTCGGCTGATTCTGCCGCCGAGCGTGCCGGCCACATCACCGTCGCCGCGGCAACCGGGGAATTTTCACGATTCGTCAACCGCCATGCCGACGAGGAGCTGCCGCAGCCCATCCTCGACAGCCTCACCGCAGCGCTTGCCGAGCGCAAGCACCAGTTCCGCAAGGACCATTACGTGCTGCACTTCACCGACGCACAGCACGCGGACAGCCTGCTTTACGTTGGCGAATCCTGGGATCTTTCCGAACTCGACTTCAAGCTGGTCGAGGTGTTCTGCACCAACGTATCCATCGGCTATCACAACCTGCACCTCAACCAGGAACTGGTCGAGGCGCAGATGGAAATGATCTACGTGCTGGCCGGCGCGGCGGAATCGCGGTCGCAGGAAACCGCCGCGCATGTGAAGCGTGTTGGCGAGCTTGCCGCGTTTTTCTGCGCCAGGCTCGGAATGGACGGCGACTATTGCGAGCACATGCGCCACGCAGCGCCGCTGCACGACATCGGCAAGATCGGCACGCCGGATTCGGTGCTCAACAAACCAGGCACGCATAGCCATGCCGAAGTGCTGGTCATGCGCCAGCATGCGATGAACGGCCACCAGATGCTCGCGCACTCGCGCCGCGGCATCCTCAAGCTCGCCGCGGAAATCGCGCTGACCCATCATGAAAACTGGGATGGCAGTGGCTATCCCGCGGGGCTCGCCGGCAATGACATTCCGCTTAGCGGACGCATCACGATGCTCTGCGATGTCTTCGATGCGCTGGGCAGCCGCCGTTGCTACAAGGAGCCTTGGCCAAGCGAGGACATCCGCCGTTTCATCATTGACCAGAGCGGGATCAAGTTTGACCCGGACCTGGTCGCGCTGCTGCTGGTCCACTGGGACGAGGCCGAACAAATCCGCGCGCGATTGCCGGATCCCGCACCCGCCGTGCGCCATGACCAGCAGCACGCGAACTCAGGCGGGCGTCAGGAATCCGGTGCCGGGCACGACCACGTCGAAGGCGCGCTGGACCAGCCATAGCGTTGCAATTGCGATGATCATCCAAGATCCCCAGCGCACGACGCCCACCTGGTAGAAGCGCGTCTTGCGCAAAAGGAAAGCCAGCGGCAGGAACGGCAACACGATCGACTCCTGGCCCAGTTCCACACCGAGGCTGAAGCCGCCCAATGACGCGGCCATCGCGGCAGGCGGCAGCGACAGTCCAGCCAACGCGCTCGCAAAACCGAGCCCGTGGATGAAGCCGAAGGCAAAGGCGACGACCCATGCGCGCCGCGTAACCACTGGATACAGGTTGTTGAGCGCGGCCACGATGATCGACAACGCAATGCCCGATTCCACCAGCCGGCTCGGCAGGTTGACGTAACCGAGCACCGACAGGGTCAGCGTCACCGAGTGGGACACGGTGAAGCCGGACACCACCTTGATCAATTCGATCATGGCCCGCGACAACTTCGGCACCGGCACCCATCCGGTGTCACTGGAAAGCCGCAACGGGGACGCCTGGCCGCGCGATGTTGCCAACGCAGCTGCCTTCGATTGCCGATACAAAACCGCCGGAAGCAATAGCGACAGGATGAACAGCAAGTGGTCCGGCCCGGTCCAGATATGCCAGATGCCGTCGACCATGAAACTCTTGAATTGGCTCCAGCGATCGGGTGTGCGCAGGTCGAGCGTGGCAGTCGGTGTTCTTGGTCCGAGCACGGCGCCGGCGCTTCGGTTGCCAGCGACAATCGTCACGATGCCGCGGTGGTACGGGTCCACGTCCTGGAACAAGGTGTAGGCGATAGTGAGGCGATTCGGAATCTCCTTGTCGCAGCTGGCCTCGAAGAGCACGACATTGTAGGCGCCATCGTTATGCTCATCGATCTGCTGGTCAATTGCCCGCGTTTCGCACCTCAGTCCGTCGCCCTTGATGGCAATCCCGGCAAGCGCGTAACGCTCGATGGCATCGCGATGGGCTTGCACTTCGCCCCATGTGACCGCGCTGTCGTGATTGCTGTCAATGTCCAGCACGAAAGCCAGGTCGCGCAGGGCAATATCGAACTGGCCACGCAACACCGTCGGCCGTGCCGGATCGGTGCGCAGCGTCAGGTAGGCATCGCTTTCCTTGTGGGCCAGCGCCGCGGCTGGCACCAGGATCAGCAACAAGGCGAGCAAGCGCAGCGATGCGCCGATCATTTTCGCACCCCACTGTCAGTGGAGTTTTTCGATGGCATCGCAGCCACGCGCTCGGCGAGCGCGAGGATCATCGGATTTTCGAAATGCGTAGCGGCGATGAATTCAAGCACTGGCTGCGCAGCCTGCGCATTACCCGCGGCGAGCGCTGCCTCCAGCAACACGCGCATGTCCTCGGGAGCCCGCTGTATGGCCCAGTTCGCCTGCGCAAGGCCCAATGCTCGCGCCGAGTCGTGCTGCAGCTCGAGTGCGAAACGCGCTTCTTCCCGACCATACAGGCGGCTGTCTCCGCGCATCTCCAGGTCATGGAAACGCGCGGCCATGGTAGCTATGTGCGCCGTCGCGACAGGCAGGCGCAGTGCCGACTCGGCCAACACCTGGCGCAGGAACGATGTATCGGACTGGGAGTAGTCACGCACCAGTACCAGCGCGTCCTTCGGCTGACCTTGGTCCAGGAGGAAATCCGCGTAATCGGCCAATAGGAAATTGTCGCCAGGTGCAAGCGCCAGTGCACGCCTGAACTGCGCATCGGCCTGCGCATTCATTCCCAAGTGGCGTGCTGCATCGCCAAGCAGGCCGTGCGCCCAGGATTGCAATCCGACCGGCGCATTGGGCTCCTGCTTGAGTAATTTGTCCACGCCGAGCAAGGCATTTTTCGCCTGGCCGTTGACCATCGCCCAGGAGGCAATGCAACCGGCCGTCACCAGCACGTCGGCGCTGCGGACCAGGCGAGTGCAGGCGTTGCGCGCCACGCCCATGTCACCCTGCACCAGCGCCACCGATGACAGTGTCAGCCAGGCCTGTGCGTTGTCTGGATTGCGCTTGAGCAGCGCTTCGAGGATTTGCCTGGACTCGGCAAACTGGTGCCTGCTTTGCAGGATCGTCGCCTCTACAAGCAACGCGTCGTCGTGCGGCGGACGTACTGCCACCCAAGGTGTAATTACCGCCTGCGCCCGGCCCAGGTAACGCGCATCGCCGGTGTCACGCCCGTAGCCCAGGTAGGCCCGGGCCAGCGCTACCGCGGCGGCGCCGTCGCGCGGCCGCGAGCGCATCCGCTGCTTGAGCACCTCGAACTGGCGCACGCGCGGGTCGCTGGTGGAAGGCAGTCGTTCCAGCACCACCTCCGGACTGGCAGGCGTGTAGATTCGCGCCCGCTCCGTCGCTGGCGCCGGCTGCGCCAGGGCCAGCAGTACCGCGGCGAAGGCCAGTTGCAACAAACGATTAGGCATACGTGGCTCGTGGTGAAGTCGGCTGGGCATGGAGCGCTTGCTCCGATTGGCAAACGTACATTAGCCACGGCGAGTAGCACATCGCCGACAGCAGCTCTTGCAAGGTCGAAGAAAGTCAGCAGCAGGATGAACAATGCCTTGCACGTGCGTCGCGCGCAATATCGGGCACCAACATCGCCGGGCCTGGTCCAGGATCCGGCAACGCTCTATCGTCCGGTCAAAAAAGGCGGCGCCGAAGCGCCGCCTTGGGGTTACTTGCTGCTTCTGCTTTACGGAGCAGTGCTGTTCGGCGAGCCCGGGATCGGGGCGTTCAAGTACGGGAAGCGGCCGGCGAAATCGTTCGCATGTTTGGTTACACCGTCGGTGAATGCCAACTGGCCCGACGGGGCCTCGGCAGCGGTCAGCAGCTTGCCCATCAACACGCGCAGTTCGATGTCTACCACATCATCGCCCGGCCGACGGCCGTTCGGGAAGCCCGCGTTGTCGCCACCGATCACGCCCAGGTTGTTCTGGGAGCTGCCTGCCTTCGGCGCAATGCTGGTATTCAAGCGCATTTCCTCGGCCGGCTTGACCGTGACTGGCTTGTTCAAGCCGGCCACGCCGGTCAGGAATACCGCAACCAGGTCGGTACGCGGGAACAGGTTCGGCGCCGTCACCGTCGGGAACAGGATCTGCAGGATCTCCGGCAGCGTCGGGTTGGTCACGTAGGTCGCAAACTGCGCATCGTTGGATGGCAGCGAGGCATTGAAGGTGTCCTTGTCCTTCAGCCCGATGACCACTTCATTGACCAGCGGATTGGCCAGGCGCGACTGCTGCACGTTGGTGCTGCCGACTTTCGCGGACGTCCAAGCGCCGATCACCGGATCGCTGCCGTTGGTGAGGCAGGAGATCGGCACTTCCAGCGCGATGGTCGTGATGTTCTTGCGTTCCAGGTCGTTCTGCTCGCCGCTGGTCGGGCCAAGCGGATTGAGGTTCACCAGGTCGAGCAACTCGCCGACGTTGATGAAGAAGCTTTCCTTGCGCTGGCCGACGAACACGCGTCCAGGCGTCGCGCAACCTGGCAGACCGATGGATGCGATGTGTGCGTTGGCGTAACGGGCGTAGTCGGCGATCGACTTCGTGCCGATGTTGTCGAAGGGCTTGGTGAACTCCTGAATGCCATTGCCGACGGTGAGGTTGCTGGCGCGACCATTCTCGGTGGTGACGTAGTAGCTCTCGATCGTGTTCAGGTTGGTCCGCGAGGCTTCCGAGAACGGGCCGATGTTCTGCAGCGGTACCGCCACCTGCGTGCCATTGACCGGGATGGTCAGGTTCTTGGTCGTGTTGAGGAATCGGAACTGATACGCGTGGTCGGAAACCGCGTCGCCGTTGTTGTCCACCTGGATGGTGTACACAGCATTGGGATCCATCATGTTGCAGTTGGGTCCGCACTGCGGATCCTGGAAGGGCTGGTAATTGGCGATGAAGGTGACGAAGCCTTCGCGGCCTGCTTCGTAGCTGCGGAACATATAGAAGTCGGTGGAGTCGACTTTCGGGGTCTTGGTTATTTCAGGTGCTTCGCGATGGCTGGAAGCCATCACCGGCGAGGC
>JAYSXN010000379.1:0-2984 GCA_043717405.1 Gammaproteobacteria bacterium | reverse complement strand
ACCTGGGCAAGTCCAGCAGCAAGCCGAAATTCCGCGAACTGTTATCGAAGAGTCGCGCGATCAATGCGCTGTCCGCGGCGCGGCTGTTCCTGTTCGCTGCAAGAGATGTCTGGTTCGTGATCGCCTTGCCCGTGTTCCTGGCGCAGTCCCTGGGGTGGAGTTTCACCGCCGTGGGCTC
Source organism: Gammaproteobacteria bacterium (assembly GCA_043717405.1). Taxonomy (GTDB): domain Bacteria; phylum Pseudomonadota; class Gammaproteobacteria; order Xanthomonadales; family Xanthomonadaceae; genus Arenimonas. The sequence continues at coordinate 2,806 of JAYSXN010000379.1, read as the reverse complement.
GTTTATGGCGGCATGGATCATAGGCTATGGCGTCGTGCAAGCCGCGGCGCCGTGGCTGACGCGTTCAAATGCGCTGACCGGCCGACGGCAGTTGTTCCGTTGTGCAGCGCTGCTGGCGTGCGTCCCAGCGACCATGGTGGTCGCGATGCGGCACGGTGTTTCAGCGCAGGCCGTGGTCGTCACCGGCCTGGCTGTATTCGGTGTGCTGTTCGCTGTAAGTTCGTCCATTCACAGCTATCTCATCATCCGCCACGCCAGTGCCGATGGCGTCTCGCTCGACGTAGGGTTCTACTACACCGCCAACGCATTCGGTCGACTGTTGGGAACCGTTCTGTCCGGGTGGGCATTCCAGGTGATGGGGTTCAGCGCATGCCTGTGGATTTCCAGTGGTTTCGCGGCGGCGGCCTCGCTACTGTCTTTGTTGCTGCCGGGCGGCTCGAAGCGGCGCTGACAACAACGCCGGGCGCATCGGCGAGCAAACCCGAGCTAAAAACACGCTCTCATTCAGCTCACGGCGTCCATCATCAGCAAGCCTTTTCCAGCCGAGCGACTTCCATGGATTCCGCTACGACCCCAGCTGTGCGCGCGATGCTCAACAAAGTGCCCGAGGTCACGATCTTCTTCTGGGTCATCAAGGTGCTGTGCACCACGGTCGGAGAGACGTTCGCCGATTACCTGAACGAAACCCTGAAGCTCGGCCTGGCCAACACCAGTTACCTGATGGGCGTGCTGTTGCTCGCTATCCTGTGCGTGCAGTTCGTCGTCCGCAGGTACATACCGGCGATCTACTGGCTCGCCGTCGTGCTGCTGAGCATCGTCGGCACGCTCATCACCGACAACCTCACCGACAACATGGGCGTAAGCCTGGTAACCACGACAGTGGGTTTCAGCCTGCTGCTAGGGGTTACTTTTGCGGCGTGGTACACCAGTGAGCATGACCTTTCAGTTACCTCGATTCGCAGTACACGCCGGGAAGCGTTCTACTGGGCCGCGATCCTGTTCACCTTCGCGCTCGGCACTGCCGCCGGCGACCTTTTGGCCGAGCGCTTGGCGCTGGGCTATTCCTGGTCCGCATTGATTTTCGCGGGCGCGATTGCGCTGATTGCACTGGCGCGTTATGCGACGGGTTTGAATAGCGTGCTTGCCTTCTGGGCGGCCTACATCCTGACCCGGCCGCTTGGCGCATCCATCGGGGATTACCTCTCACAGGCGCCCGAAGAAGGCGGCCTCGGCTTGGGCACGACGATGACCAGCTGCGTGTTCCTCTTGGCGATCCTGTTGCTGGTCATCTACCTGTCGGTGAGCAAGTCGGATGTGGTTGGAACGCAGCTGCCGTCTGCTCAAGCAAAACCTGGCGCGCGCGCTGATTTGTAAGGGCATGTTCAATCATGCGGCACGCGACTAGTTGTCGGGAATTTCCGGCTCCACCAGCGTTGCAAGCTGCAGGAGTGATTCCTGCCAGCCGAGGTAGCACATTTCCAGCGGGATGACTTCAGGGATGCCCTCCTGAACGACGTTCAATTCGGTCCCGCACAGCACTGGCCGGAAGGTCAACGTGACAACCATTTCGCCGGGCAGGTTGGGATCGTCGAAGCGGTCGGTGTAGACGATTTTTTCCGATGGCACCATCTCGCGGTAGGTGCCGCCGAACGAATGACCGTTGCCCGTCCCGAAGTTGGTGAACGACATCCTGAAAGTTCCGCCCTCCCGGGCATCAAGATGCTCGACATTGCAGGTGAAACCGTAGGGCGGCAGCCACTTGGCCATGGCGCCGGCATCCAGGAATGCGCGATACACCCGCTCCGGTTTGGCGCGCAATACGCGATGCAGTCGGACTGTTCCGGTAGGCATGGATCCTCTCCAGTGGTTGACACGCGTCACCGGTCGATCTGCCACTCCTTGACGCGATGCGGCCGGGTGATAGTCCGTCAGCCTTGCACGCCAAAAAGAGCACCGACGCCAGCGGTCATCGCCATCGCCATCGCGCCCCAGAAAGTGACACGCACGGCCGCCACTGCTGCTGATGAGCCACCTGCGCGCGCGGAAACGATGCCGAGCGCGGCGAGGAACAGCAGGCAGCCCAACGATACACTCCACATCAGGGAGGCGAGCGGCGCAAGGTAGGCAACCAGCAGTGGCAACGCCGCGCCTACGGTAAAGCTTGCAGCCGAAGCCAGGCCGGCCTGCACCGGGCGCGCTGTCAGGATTTCGGATATGCCGAGTTCCTCGCGTGCATGTGAGCCTAGTCCGTCATGCGCCATCAATTGCGTTGCAACCTGTCGCGCCAACTCGGGTTCAAGTCCACGCGACACATAGATGGCAGCCATCTCGGCGTGCTCGTGCTCCGGGTCATCGGCAAGTTCCTTGCGCTCGCGATCCAGGTCAGCATTTTCGGTGTCGGCCTGGGAACTCACCGACACATACTCGCCGGCAGCCATAGACATGGCGCCCGCGACCAGCCCGGCTACGCCGGCAACCAGGATATTCCTGATCGATGCACCCGCTGCCGCCACGCCCAGCACCAGGCTGGCGGTGGACACGATGCCGTCGTTGGCGCCAAGCACGGCAGCACGCAGCCAGCCGATGCGCTGCATCTTGTGGCGTTCGGCGTGTCTCATCAGGATTGCCGGCGATCGGCAACTTGGTGGCTTTTCATTGGCGCGCTCCTCCAAGGAGTCTTCAGCTTACAGCGGATGTGTAGTGGCAGCAGGTGCTTGGGTCCCGAGGTGGTTACGCCGAGGGATTATCTCTGATCAAGTTCGCTATGGATCACAACGACACATTGCGACGCAAAGAGCATCTGTGG
>JAYSXN010000378.1:0-8775 GCA_043717405.1 Gammaproteobacteria bacterium | reverse complement strand
GGACCTGGACAGCTACTCGAGCTTCAACGCGTTTTTCACCCGAGCGCTGAAACCCGGCGCACGCGTGGCCGATCCCGATCCGACCAGCCTGCTGATGCCTGCCGACGGGCGCGTCAGCCAGAGCGGCCGCATCGAGTTGGGACGCATATTCCAGGCCAAAGGGCAGCAGTTCAGCGCGGCGGAATTGCTTGGCGATGAAGCGGCCGCCTTGCCCTTCGCCGATGGCTGGTTCATCAACATCTATCTGTCGCCCCAGGATTACCACCGTGTGCACATGCCCTGGACCGGCGTACTGCGCGAGACCTTGCACGTGCCCGGCCGCCTGTTCAGCGTGGCGCCCTGGGCAGTGCGGCGCATTCCGCGCCTGTTTGCCCGCAATGAACGCCTGGTCTGCCATTTCGATACCGACTTCGGACCGATGTGCCTGGTGATGGTGGGAGCTTTGCTGGTGTCGGGTGTGGAAACCGTATGGAATGGCGTGAACATTCCCAGCTACGGCAAGCGGCCGAGGCGCGTGGATTTTCGAGGTCAAGACATCTCGGTGGAACGCTTCGGCGAGATGGCGCGCTTCAACTACGGCTCAACGGTCGTCGTGCTGCTGCCCCGCGATGCCGCACGCATCGACGTGTTCGCAAGCGAAGCGGTAACGAGACTCGGCCAGCGCATGGGCACCGTCCTGCCGGCCTGACAACAGGATCAGCGCCGGCACCAGCGCTACACTGGCACCATGGGCAAGCAGGGCAACATCCGCGTCTTCCACACCATCGAACATGCCTGCGGCTACTGGCCGGACAGGCTCGCGCGGGATCTCGTGCTCGATCCGGCCGATGCCGCCTTGCCCGAACTGTATTCACCGGCGCTGGCCATGGGCTTCCGTCGTTCTGGTGGGCACGTGTACCGACCGCATTGCGTGTCCTGCCGTGCCTGCACGCCGGTACGCATTCCGGTGCAGCGCTTCGCGCCCAGCCGCGCGCAGCGCCGTTGCCTTCGACGCAACAGCGACCTGCGGATCGAAATCATGCCGGCCGCTCGGGACGAACAGATTTTCGATCTCTACCAACGCTATGTTTCCGAGCGTCACGCTGGCGGCGGCATGGACCATCCGACGCCTGCCGATTTCGATGCGTTCCTGGCCTGCGCCTGGAGCCCCACCACGTTCATCACCTTCCGCATGGACTCACGCCTGCTTGCCGTCGCCGTTACCGACGTGCTCGGCGATGCGCTGTCGGCGGTGTACACGTTTTTCGATCCGGATGAGGCCGCCCGCAGCCTGGGCACTTTCGCAATACTGGCGCAAGTTGAACAGGCGCGCCGCGAAGGCCGCGCGCATGTCTATCTCGGATTCTGGCTGCAGGATCACGCGAAGATGCAATACAAGCAGGGTTTCCAGCCGCTGGAACGCCTGGTAGGCGGACGTTGGCAGGAGTTTCCGCCGTAAGCGGCGCCGCTGTCACCAGTTGGTGCGCTCGGGCAGCAGGCCCCGCAATTCCGCTGGCGAAAGATTGCGCCACTGCCCGACTTTGATCCCGTCCAGGCCAATGTTCACGATGCGTATGCGTTGCAGGCGGCGCACCTCGTAATCGTAGTGGGCGCACATACGCCGGATCTGGCGGTTGAGGCCTTGGGTGAGCACGATGCCGAACACATTCTTGCCAATTCGGCGCACCCGGCATGGCTTGGTGACGGTGTCGAGGATGGCCACGCCACTGGCCATGGCCTGCAGGAAATCATCAGTCACGGGCTTGTCGACGGTAACCACGTATTCTTTTTCATGGTTGTTTTCCGAGCGCAAAATCTCGTTGACAATGTCGCCATTGCTCGTCAGCAGGATCAATCCTTCCGAGGCCTTGTCGAGCCGTCCAACCGGAAAAATACGCTGCGGGTGACCGATGAAGTCGATGATGTTGCCAGCGACGTGGCGTTCCGTAGTGCACGTGATGCCAACCGGCTTGTTCAGCGCAAGGTACACCGCGGACTCGCGGCGGCGCAGGATTTCACCGTCGACCTGGACTTCGTCACCCTGCGTTACCTGCGTGCCGAGCCCGGCCGGCTCGCCGTTGATCCGTACGCGACCCTGCCCGATCCACTGGTCGGCCTGGCGGCGCGAACACAGGCCGGTTTCGCTGATGAATTTATTCAGGCGCACGCGCTCAGCCGAAACCGAAGTCCACGTCGTTGACACTGGCTGAGATCACCAAGCGAACCATGCCGGAGGGGATGATCACCTCCACGTCCAGCGGTTGCCCCTTGCTGTCGCTGCCGGTCAGGGTCAGCTCGCAAAAGGCACCGGTGACGTCGATCTCCTTGCACAACAGGTGCTGGCCTTCAACGCTTTCAACAAGAAACGGCTTCAGCGCATCGCCAAGCGCATCCAATGATTGCGGATGGAAATAGACCTTGTAGCTGCGCTGCTCAGACATCTTCGCCAACCTCCTGCAGTTGGATTTCAAGCGCGGCTGCCGAGCGTCGTGCTTTCGCGCGCGCGGCATCTATCGTGTCGCCGCGTGCGAGCGTCACCGCAACGCGCCGATGCCCGTCCACGAAGGGTTTGCCGAACAGGCGCAGCGCGGTATCGGCTTCGTGCAAGGCTGCCCCGACGCCGCTGAATGAAGGCACGCCGCGACCATGCGCAAGCACCGCGCACGACGCCGACGGCCCATGGCTGCGGATCACCGGGATCGGCAACCCGAGGATGGCACGCGCATGCAGCGCGAATTCGCTGAGCTCCTGCGACACCAGCGTGACCAGCCCGGTGTCGTGCGGCCGCGGCGACACCTCTGAAAACCAGACCTCGTCACCCTTCACAAACAACTCCACGCCGAATACGCCCCAGCCGCCTAGGTTGTCCGTAACCGCACGCGCGATGTCCTGCGAGCGTCGCAGCGCTAGCGCGGACATCGGCTGCGGCATCCAGCTTTCACGGTAATCGCCATCGGCCTGCAGGTGGCCGATGGGCTCGCAAAAACTGGTGCCGCCGGCATGGCATACGGTCAGCAGGGTGATCTCGTAGTCGAAATCGATAAAACCTTCGACGATCACCCGGCCGCGACCCGCACGGCCACCGGCTTGTGAAAATTCCCACGCCGGTGCGACGTCCGCGGACGTGCGGACGGTGCTCTGGCCCTTGCCCGACGAGGACATTACCGGCTTGACCACGCAGGGCATGCCGATGTGCTTGACGGCGGCCTGGAATTCTTCGGGGGTGTCGACGAAAGCGTAAGGGGACGTCGGCAATCCCAAAGTCATGGCCGCCAGCGCGCGGATTCCTTCCCGGTCCATCGTCAGCCGCGCTGCGCGAGCGGTGGGCACCACGCGCAGCCCCTGCAGCAGCTCGAGCTCAACGAGCGTATGCGTATGTATCGCCTCGATCTCGGGCACCACCAGGTGCGGCTTCTCAAGCGCGATCAGCTCGCGCAACGCCACCGGGTCCAGCATGTCGAGGGTATGGCAGCGGTGCGCGACCTGCATGGCCGGTGCGTGGTCGTAGCGGTCGGCGGCAATCACTTCGACGCCCAGGCGCTGCAATTCGATAGCCACTTCCTTGCCCAGTTCACCCGAGCCCAGCAGGAGCACGCGCGTTGCGCCACGGCTCAGCGGTGTACCGATGGTGATGTCGGAAGGCATTGGCATGGCGGCAGGCGGCTCGGGCATGCAGGCATTGTAACGGTGGCCGGGGCGTGGCGGTTTCTGGCATTGTTCACGCTAATGTCCAATGCCCGGCTCCTGCGTTGTCTGACTCTATCGCTTGGCCTTGTCGCCGGCGTTGCGCAAGCACGGCACTGGTCGCCAGCGGAATACTCGGGGATGTTTTTCGACCCCCGGCTTACCGAAGTCAGTGGCCTGGCTGCGTCGCGCGCGCACCCTGGCCTGTACTGGACCGAGAATGACAGTGGCAATGGCCCGCATCTCACCGCTATCCGCGCTGACGGCAGCCCGGTGGCGACGGTGGACATCATCGGCGCGACCAACATCGACTGGGAGGACCTGGACAGTTTCGATCTCGGCGGCAAGCACTATCTGATGATTGCCGACACCGGAGACAACGGTGGCATTCGCAAGACCTTGACGCTGTACTTCGTGGAAGAACCGCAACGGCTGCGTGACGGCGACCAGCTGCGCCTGGCCTGGATCACCAGCTTCCGGTGGCCGGATGGACCGCGCGATTGCGAAGCCACCGCGGTCGATACCAGCGCCGGACAGGTGCTGCTGATATCGAAGAAACGCGTGCCTCCGGAACTATTCGCCGTTCGCCTGCAACCTGCAGGCAGGTTGCAGACAGCGCAACGGCTGACCTCCCTGCCCGGCATTGCGCAACCGAGCGCGTCCGATCTCGAACAGAACCCGGTCTATGGCCGCTATCGCTCGCAGATCAGCGGCGCGGACCTGAGCTCGAATGGCCGCGTGCTGGCGGTGCTCAACTATCATTCGGTGCATCTGTACGTGCGCGGTGCGGGACAAAGCTGGGCGCACGCGATGCGCGGCGAACCGCGGCAACTGGCTTTCCCCTGGCTGCCGCAAGCCGAAGCGATTGCATTCTCGCCAGATGGATTGAGCCTGCTGATCGGCAGCGAGCAGCGTCCTTCGCCCCTGCTGGTTTTCCACAGCCTGCCGTGAACGGTGTATACGAGGCCCTACGGAAACGGCCGGCTGCGGCCCCATTGTGCCAATGTTGGCCAGGACTTAAACGATGATCGATGCGATAGCAGCCAGCGAAAACCCCGCGCCCAGCGTGCGCGAAGATTTGAAAGCAGCCATCGCGCTCGGCGTGGCCGCGGCGTTTGCAACCGCCCTGGTGTTTCCGTATCTGCTGGACGTCATGCCGCGGGCGATGCAGGCCGTGCACATGCCCTTGTGGCTCGCGATAGTTCTGCAATCGGCAGAGGCGGCAGTGCTGTTGGGACTGCTGTCCTTCTGCGGCCTGCGCATGGGCCTTCGGGCCGGTCTGCGTGCGCCGTGGCTTTCGCGCTGGGCCCGGGGCGGGAGCACGGCAAGTCTGCCGCCTTTCCCATGGCTGTCCACCGTGGCCATCGGCATCGTCACCGCGCTGTGCATCCTGCTGCTGACGCGTTTCACCGACAGCCACCTGCCGCCGCCGCTGGTGGCCCAAGCGCTGGTGGCGCCAGCGTCGTCGGCGTGGCACGGTTTCCTCGCCTCCTTCTACGGCGGAATTGCCGAAGAAATCGAACTGCGGCTTTTTTTCATGACACTGCTCGTCTGGCTGATTGCCAAAGCGTCTCGGCGCCCGCCGTCGCCAACGGTATTCTGGCTTGCCATACTGCTCGCCGCACTGCTGTTCGGCGCCGGCCACTTGCCGGCCGCCGCCAAGGTCTGGCCGCTCGACTCGGTAGTCATCGCGCGCACGATCGGCTTGAACGCCCTGGCCGGCCTGGCGTTTGGTTGGCTGTACTGGCGACGTGGCATCGAGACGGCGATGCTTGCCCACTTCTGCGCCGATATCATCCTGCATGTGTTGGGGCCGTTGCTGGCGAGCAACCCCTGACGGTGCACATGCCTGGTGCAACTCACGCTGACATGGTTCACGGCGCGCGATAAGCTTCAGCGATGCACCCGGCCGACTGGCGATTGATCAATGGGCAGCTTCTGGAAGCCTTGCCCGCAGCCGTGCTGCGCGCGCGTGGCAACGCGACGGCGCGCGCGCTTGCGCAGAACGACTGGCTGATCCGGCGTAAACACGATGGCAAATTCCTGGCGGTCGCTACCGGCGAGCGGGTGCGCGAACTCCGGCGTGGATCGATGGACCGTCTTCTGCGCGCGGATTTGCACTCGCTGGCGCAAGCCGATGCGGCCGGGGATGCGCAGCAACCTTTGACCGGCTTGCTGGGGCGCCTGCACAGCCTGGGCCTCGACCAGGCCGATTACGCGGCGGCAACGGGGCTGGCGCTCGTCGCTGAACCTTCAACGCTGGTCTTTGCCGGTCGCGACCGCTATTCGCGGCCGTTGTGGTTGCGCGCAGAGGCAGCGCACGCTTGGCGGCGCATGCACAGCGCGGCCCGCGTCAACGGCGTATGGCTCGAGGCAATCTCCGGCTATCGCAGCCATGATTACCAGTTGGGAATCTTCCGTCGAAAGCTGGCCCGCGGGCAAAGCATCGATGACATCCTCAAGGTCAACGCCGCGCCAGGGTTTTCCGAACACCACTCCGGCGAAGCCATGGACGTTGGCACGCCTGGCGAGCCCGCGGCGGAGGAATCCTTCGAAGCCACGGCTGCATTCGGCTGGCTTGCACAACATGCCGGCGCGTTTGGTTTCCATATGAGCTATCCGCGCGGCAATGAGCACGGCATCGACTACGAGCCCTGGCACTGGCGGCACGCGACGGTGCCTGGCAGCAGTTAATCCTGCGAGCGGCGCGTGGGCACGGCAGGCTTTTTCGCCGGGGCGCTGGCAGTGGCAACCGCTGCCTTTTGCACGCTGGCAAAGTCAGCGATGCGCCACAGGTACAGCCCAGCCAGCGTTCGATAGGGCGCCCACTTTTCACCGCGCAGCAGCAGTTCCCTGGGTTTGGGCATCTCTTCCAGCTTGTCCAGCAACTGCGCGCCCTTGCGCACGCCAAGGTCGTCGACGGGAAGTATGTCCGGCCGGCCGAGACGGAACATCAGCATCATCTCCACGGTCCAGCGGCCGATGCCGCGCACTGCGGTGAGGCGTTCAATGATTTCGTCGTGGTGCAGGGACAGCAACTCGCGCGCACTGGGCACCTCGCCACTGGCCGCGCGCAGGGCCAGGTCACGCAAGGCCAGCGCCTTGTTGCCGGACACGCCGCACGCCCGCAGCGCTGCCTCGTCGACGCGCGCCAGGGCTTCTGGACTGATCTTCGCCGATCCAACTGCCACTTCGAGGCGGCCGACGATGGTTGCGGCGGCCTTGCCGGAAAGTTGCTGGTACAGGATCGAGCGTGCCAGTGAGTCCACCGTGTCGAACGGCTTGTTCCAGCCCTGCGTATCCACTGCGCCGATACGAGTGATCCAGCGGCCCAGCTTGCGATCACGCCGCGCCAGGTGCGCGCTGGCCACCGCCATGTCGAAGCCACGCGGGTAGCGCAACGTCGCCATCAGGGAACTTTGGCAAGATCGACGGTCATGACCAGCCAGCCCAGGATGAACAAGGTACCGCCAAATGGCGCGGCGACTGTGCTCGTTTCAAAAAATCCCGCCATGGCCAGGCTGCCACTGAACAGGACGATGCCTGCCGCCAGCATTGAACGGCCGGCGAGCGCAAGACGCGAGCTGCGCGTCGACAGCATGATCAGCGACAGCGCGTGAGCAAAGGCAAACAGTGCCGCGAGACCTATGCGCTGCCTCGCCTGGGCCTGCGCGGCGTGGCTTGCATAGGCGCCCAATGCCACTGAGGCGGCGCAGGTGAAGCCGGCAAGAGCGTTGCCGATGCGCACGGTTGCGGTCACTGGCTCGCGGCGCCGGAAAGTATCTGGTCATGGCTGAGCATCAAGGTCGATGCGACGGCATCTGGCAACAGGAAGCGCCGCCCTTTAAAGCGCAGCGCCAGGATCTCGTAGTCGGCGCCGGTTCGGTTGGCGATGGCGGCGCCCTGCGCGCTCGCCCGCGCTGCCCACTGCCCCGCAATCTGCTGGTCCACCGTCCTGCCGACGCGGACCCACAGGCGGGCACCAACGTGCCAGGCCTGCAGGGTGAAGACCTGGCCATCTACCGTTGTGAATTGCAGTTCGCGCTGCCATGGCGCGCCGCCGGCATCGCTGTCGTCTACGGCCACGTCGTCGAGGCGCAGATGTTCGAGCGCGGCGGCCAGGCTGTCGCCTGCGTGCGAGTCATGCATCGCCGCGGACGGCACGTCATCCAGTCGGAAGCGGTCATCCCTGCTATGCAGGGAAAACGATTGCCCATCCTGGTTGCGCACCCGCACGGAGGCGACGCGCGCCAGCGGGATGTCAAGTAGCCGCCGATCCAGCCACTCGGTGACGTCGGCATCGAAGCTCACCGGCAAATCGGTCAGCCAGGCTTGTTTCTGATTGGCAAAGCGCACGTAGTTGCTGTCGAATTTTGCGTGCTCATGGCCTATCACCAGAGCTGGCCAGGCGGCACCACCATGCAGGCGCAGCTCCGTACCCGTCGCGTTTGCGCGCGTTACTGGCTCGACGCCAAGGCGCGCATAAAGTCGCGGGTCGTCGGTCTTGGCTTCAGCCATGCGCGCCTGCGACAGGACGAACAGGTACTGGCTGATGCGTCCGGCATCGGCGAGCCAGTGGCCACGCTGGGCAAGCGTCCATTGCCCGTTCTGCCGTTGCAGGTCGATCACAAGCTTGTCGCCGGCGCCGCGCAACTGTATCCGGTCCAGCTGGTCCTGCTTGTCGGCCAGAGCGGGCAGGAGTAGCGGCCGCGGTGCCTCCCCTGAGTTGCGTGCGCACCCGGCAACAACAAGCAGCGTAAGCAGCAGCACGTGGATCGGGAAGCGCTTGGACCGGCCGCGCTGCATCTTCAGCGCGTCGCGTCTTGCCGTTGCCAGCGCCGGCGCCAGGCAATCAACAGCGCGGCAAGCACGACCAGCAAGGGCATGGCCAGGATATTGAGCAGCTTGATGCGGGTACCTATCGCGTCGATCTCGGCGTTCAACTGCTTCTGCACCCCGCGCAGTTCCTTGCGCGTGCGCAACTTTTGCGCCTGGAACTGCAGCAGTTGCGCCTGTTGCTCGCGGCTTAGTGCCGGCGGCTGGCCGTCGGCCGTGATCGGCTGCAGCTTCGACAGTTTCTGCTCCAGGTCCTGCAACTGCTGTTGCAGCAGT
>JAYSXN010000377.1:0-2990 GCA_043717405.1 Gammaproteobacteria bacterium | reverse complement strand
TCGGTCACCGCCAGCTTGCGCACGCGCGTGCTCTTGTGCATGCCCGGGCGCAGCGGCCAGGGCTGGCGATTGACCACGGTGGCCAGCGCGAAGTCCGGGTCGAGGAAGGCGAAGTACGGCTCAAGCAGATGCATGGACAGCCACGTGCCGCTGCGCTGGCTCGGACTTTCCTTGTGGAAGAAGGGCAGCATTTCGCCGCGATAGGCAAAGCCGGTGAAGAAGATGTCCGGGGCAACACCGACCAGCAATCGACCGGTGAACGCCGGATCCGCCGCCAGGTCCTCGAGCACGGGTACCGGCGTGGTTCCTTCCATTGCCAGCTGGATCGGACGCTCGCCGGTGATGCGTTCCCAGACCGGCAACTGCACGTCGAACAGCACGCGCGAGGCGCCGGTCAGCACGGTCTTGTCGCCTTCTCCCTCATCGATGCGCCGGCGTTGCTGCGCCCACTGGCCATAACTGTTGCGGTAGGCAGGCGTGTTGCCGAAGGCGCGCCACTTCGCTTCCCAGCCGAGCATCAATACGACAAACAATGCCAGCGCGACCAGCGCGATACGTGGCCACGGCTGCGCCGGAATATCGCGCTCGGGCACCGGCTGCGCGACGCCGGGTCGGTCGGATGCGGTCTGCCGCAATCCCGGTTGGATAGGCTCAGAACTGGAAGTAGATGAAGGCATTGCCCGCTCCTTGTGCGATGACAATCGCGAATGCCATCAGTGCCCAGGCGCCGGACAGCAACAGCGCTGGCGTGCGCGCGACCGCCGATTCCAGCGTGCTCTCGCGCATCCGCCAATGCGTGAACACCATGCCGACCACGATCAGCGTGACCATCGCCAGCTGCGCGGTGGGCAGGATGGGTTCCGCGTGCGCGTTGGCGCCGAACATGCCGCGCAGTACTTCGCTCGCCTTGCCGAAGGTGTGCGCACGAAAGAACACCCAAGTGACATTCACCAGCGCATAGGTGAGCAATCCCAGCGCGAGCAGCGCGATAGGCCCGGGCCGGTAGCTCGCAAAGCGCGAGCGCAGCAGTCGCTCCATGGCCAGGTAGGTGCCGTGCAATCCGCCCCAGACGACGAAGGTCCAGCTGGCGCCATGCCAGAGCCCGCCAAGCAGCATGGTCACCATCAATGCCAGGTAGGTGCGCGCTTCCCCGTGGCGGTTGCCGCCCAGCGGGATGTACAGGTAATCGCGCAACCACGCCGACAGCGTGATGTGCCAGCGCCGCCAGAAATCGGAAAAGCCCACCGCGGCGTACGGGAAGCGGAAGTTGTCCGGCATCGCGAAGCCCAGGCACATTGCCGCGCCGATCGCAGTGGTGGAATAGCCGGCGAAGTCGCAGAAGATCTGGCCGCTGAAGGCGAGCGTGCCCATCCACGCATCCAGCGCGCCGGGCGCGCCCTTGCCGTCGTAGACCATCTCTGCGGCGCGCGATAAAAAGCCGTCGGCCAGCACGACTTTCTGGAACAGACCCAACGTCATCAGCGCCAGGCCGAAGCGCAACATGTCCGGCGTGGCCCGCCTGGGCTCGGCGAACTGCGGCACCAGCTCGGTCGGGCGCATGATCGGTCCGGCAACCAGGTGCGGGAAGAAGGTGACGAACAAGGCGTAGTCGAGGAAACTGCGCGCCGGCGCCGCGCGCCGCAGGTACACGTCCAGCGTGTAGGACATTGTGGCGAAGGTGTAGAACGAAATGCCCACCGGCAGCACGATGTCGAAGCTCGGCGGCACGTAGACGATGCCGACGCCCGCCATCACCGCGCTGAAGTTTTCCAGCAGGAAATTGCCGTACTTGAAGTAGCTGAGCATCCCCAGGTTGGCCAGCACCGACAGCAGCATCCAGCCGCGTCGCGCCGAGGCACGCTCGGCGTGCACGAGCTTCTGCGCGGCGTACCAGTCGATGACGGTGGAAATCCACAGCAGGATGACGAACGGCGGATTCCATGCCGCGTAGAACAGGTAGCTGGCGACCAGCAGGTTGACCTTGCGCGTCCGCCACGGCAGCGGCAGCGAGTGGATGGCGAGTACCAGCGCAAAGAACAGCGCGAACGTCAGCGAGTTGAACACCATGCGCGAGTCTCCCCAGACCGGCGGCATTGCCCGCGATCGCGGATGCCTTCGCGACTATAACGCAAAACAAACCAGCTACCGGACACGTGCCGGCGCGGCGGATTCTACTGCTGATCGACGAATTGCGGCACGCGCTTCAGCCGTTTCGGATCATAGCCGTAGCTGGGGAACTTCGCCTCCAGCGCCGCCAGCGTTGCATCGTCCATGCGCGGTTCGCGCGCGAACACCCACGCCAGTTTTCGCGACGGTTGCCCGATCAAGGCCCAGGAATAATCCGGCGCCACTTCCAGCACCAGGTAGTCGGCGCGCAGCAAGCCGCCGAAGAAGGCAATCTGCCATTGCGCGTTGCCGGTGCCCGGGATGACGTGGCCGACCGCGTGCATGGTTTTTTCCTCGCCGCCAAAGCGCTTGCGGTAAGCGAACACATTGTCGATACGGCCGTCGGGCCGTAATGCGTAGATGTCGGCGCTAGCGATCTTGCCGTTCTCGGCAAAGTATGGCGTGTGCGCGATCACCCACCAGCGCCCCATGTAGCGGTTGAGGTCGAGTTGCACCGATGAGCGCAGCGGTGGCGGCGTGGCGAAAGACGTCGAGGCCAGCGCGATGACGAGGACGCCGACAAGCGCAATTAGAAGGGCACGCATGGGAGCACTCCGGTTGGGAGCCCAGCATCGCTGATGCCAGGCGAAGACCGCGTCAATTTCGCGGCGAAGGCAGTCAGCTTGCACTGCTGCTCCGTCGGTGCGCCCGGGCGCGAATTCGTGATACAACAGCCGCTGGCGGGAGGCCAAGGCGCGACGCATGTTTCTCAAACGGTTCTTTGGCGAAGTGGACAATCCCCACCCCTGCGGCAATTGCGCCGGGGACCAGCTGCTGGATTTCGAGCTGCGCATGGCCTTCCAGCCCATCGTCGACGCCGGCAC
>JAYSXN010000376.1:0-24713 GCA_043717405.1 Gammaproteobacteria bacterium | reverse complement strand
AACGGTTGCCGGTGCTGCGCTGGGCTATGCGGTGGGCGATTCGAGCAGGCGTTGCGGCAATAACTACGGCTACTCAGGCCGGCGCCACGTCAGCCGTGCTTACAACGACTACGGGTACTCGCCGTATGGCTACGGCAACTACGACAACTACGGCTATGGCAATTACGGCCACGGCAATTACGGCCGCGGCAATTACGGCTATGACAATTACGGCTACGACAACTACGGCTACGACAACGACGGCTACGACAATTACAGCGGCTACAACCGCGGTGTCGTAGCAATCCGCATCGGCGGTGGCGGTTACGGCTATGGCTATGGGAACGGCTACAGCCGCCGTTATGACCACCACCGTGACGACCGCTGGGATCGTGATGATCGGTGGAACGACCATCGTCGCGACGACGACCGTTACGATCACCATCGCCACTGGTAGTCGACCGACAAATTCAAAGGCCCCGTG
Source organism: Gammaproteobacteria bacterium (assembly GCA_043717405.1). Classification (GTDB taxonomy): domain Bacteria; phylum Pseudomonadota; class Gammaproteobacteria; order Xanthomonadales; family Xanthomonadaceae; genus Arenimonas. Next base: position 24,250 of record JAYSXN010000376.1, on the reverse strand, counting down.
GGGCCTTTTTTTTGCCCGCTATCTGCGCTGCTTGACCTTATGCCCGGGCACGTAGCGCGTGCCGAGCAAGATGTCCCAGAGCGGCGTGGTCACACCGAAGTTCTTGTCCGGGTGATGGTGGTGGATGTGATGGATAGCCGCCCAGCGGCGGCCGATCAGGTTCTGGAACCGGGTAACGTGGATCAGCCTGTGGCTGAGTCCATAGGCGGCATAACCCGCGGCAAGGCCGCCCATGGCCAGCATGACGTAGGCAGGCACGAACATGTGCGCCAGAAGCACGGCCGACGCAATCACTATGGCCGGTGGCAGGAAGAAAGGCAGTGAGTCGTAGCCGGTGGGATTGAGGTGGTGCTTGCGGTGGCCAGGCTCGAACAGTGGAACCGGCCCGTGGAACAGGCAACGATGGAATGCGTACTCCACCAACGTAAAGGCGAGCAGGCCGCAAGCGATGGTCAGTGCGGCGGCCGCGCCTCCGGCTTTGAAGCGGAACAAGCCATCGGCCAGCAGCACGACGCTCACCAGCACGTCGGAGGCCATGCCTGCATAACTGTTGGCGCGCGTTTCCGATAAACGCGCGATCCGGCCCAGCGCGTAGTCCGCCGAGCGGGCGAGTTGCGTGGTCACCGGCGCATCCCAGGGGAGCCACGCCGCTGTTTCGGTCCAATCATGGTTTGCACGCCCAGTTCAGTCACTACCGACTCGTGATTATCACCGATACCGCCGCTGTGCACCGCCCCCGTTGGTCATGGGCTCGGCACTATCGGTCATCGTTAGTCTCCGTTCAGGCTGCTGCGATATCGTTCAGGACCGCAGTCCCACGATCGAAGCTCATCGAAGGTCGGCATGAAGAATTTCTTTCTTGGATCCCTGTTTACCCTGGCGGTGTTGGCAGGCGTTGGCTATCTGCTTGTGCGCAGCGGGCGCATCCCGGCGAATGCGGATGCCACGCCGAGCCGGCTGGAGGCCTGGGCCGCGGGCACATCGCTGGAGGCCACCCTTGCCCGCGAAGCTCCCTCGGGACCCAACCCGCTGCAGCCCAGCGCCGCCAACCTGTCCCAGGGCTTGAATGTGTTCGCGACCAATTGCGCGATATGCCACGGCTCGGCGAAGGGCGACGCTGCCGCCTCTCCCATTGCGCGCGGCCTGTACCAGAAGCCGCCACAGTTCGCGAGCGAAGGCGTCGAGGATGATGCCGAGGGCCTGACCTTCTGGAAAGTTCGGCACGGGATACGCCTGACGGCCATGCCGTCCTTCGCCGGCACGCTCAGCGACCGGCAGATCTGGGCAGTGGCCCTGTTCCTCAAGCACATGGACAAGTTGCCGCCAACGGTCCATGCAGACTGGGAAAAAGTACGTAACTGGCCACCAGCCACCCACTAGCTCCTGCGGGCCAGCCGACAGCACATGAGCCCTGACGGACCTGCCTCGCCCCTGGCGCAATCGTGGAAGGCGACCGGGCGCGCCTGATCCAGGTGGTGACCAACCTGCTCAACAACGCCAGCAAATACACCGCGCCTGGCGGCCGGATCGCGCTGCGGCTTGAGCTTCTCGCCGCCCGCCTGCAATTGAGCGTAACCGACAACGGCGCCGGCATCGATCCGGCACTGTTGCCGCATGTATTCGAATTATTCACGCAAGGGCAGCGCTCGCCGGACCGTTCGCAAGGCGGCCCGGGCATCGGGCTGGCGCTGGTGAAGCGCATCGTGCAATTGCATGGCGGCGAGGTTGCCGTGCACAGCGACGGACCGGAACGGGGCAGCTGTTTCACCATCAGCCTGCCGCATGTCCCCAGTGCTTCCGCCGCGGGCACCACACGAGATACCGAGCCGCGACGCCTGCCGTCGGACTCACGGCACATTCTCCTGGTCGACGACAACCTGGACGCCACCCAGGTGTTGGGCGACGTCCTGCGTTTGCACGGCCACCACGTGGTGGTGGCGGCCACGGGACACGACGCCTTGCATTTCATCAATCGGGATGGCGACTTCAACGCCTACATCCTGGATATCGGATTGCCCGATGTAACCGGGTACGAACTCGCCGCGGGGCTGCGCACGCATCCACGACGATCATGCGCAGTGTTGATCGCGCTCACCGGCTACGGGCATAACGCTTTCGTAAGGTGGAACCACGCCAGGCATCGGCATGGATTCCCCACGCAGACGCAAGATGACTTATCCAGGCACGAGCATCGACCGGAGGGCGGACTACTACGCCCGCGCAGCGGCGGTCATCGCCGCGGATCCGCTGGATTTCTACACCCGTGCCGAACGCGGCCGCAGGTTCATGGCCAATTGGGGCAAGCTGCCGCCGGGCAGGTCTTTGCAACCAATACTTACCGCCGTGCTACTCGCCGCGAATGCGCAGCGTCAGCCCCTTCAGGAAGTTGCGTAGCAGCTGGTCGCCGCACAGACGGAAGTTGCGATGCGCCGGCTGCCGGAACAGCGCCGATAGCTCAGGCTTGGAGATCGGAAAGCCGGCCGCTGTGAAGCAATCGTGCATGTCGGCGTCCTTCATCTCGAACGCCACGCGGAGCTTTTTCAGCACAAGATTGTTGCTCAGACGTACGGCGATGGGCGGCGCCGCGGACTCCTCCCGAACCCCGCGGTAATGGATGACAAGGCCATCCAGTACGCGCGCCAGCACGGCATCGCTGCACTCCAGATAGCCCGGCTCCGCGTCACGCTTCAGGAAAGACTGGACCTCTTCGATTGAAAGTGCGAAAGCAGGATCCGCGAGCCTGGCAAGCTCGATGATGGCCCCATCCTGCAGGTCGAGCATGTACCGGATGCTGCGAAGTATGTCGTTGTTGAGCATGGCAGCGCCTGCGAAACCCCTCGCGATCTTAACCGATGAAGGGTCGGGTCGATGCTCGGGAGTCGATCCCGGTGCAGTTAAGGGGCAGCCGGTTTGGCGCTGCCCGCTAAGTCGAGATTAATCGGCACGCCCCATCATGGCGTCGCGAACTTCCTTCGCCAAGGACCCCCAATGAAAAACACCCTGATCGCAATGACATCGGCTTTGCTGCTTACAGGCACGATGAGCTTCGCAGCCTCGGCACAAAGCTACTACGACCAGGACGGTCGCTACCCTGCCGACAGCTATGACAACGCGGACGACAATGGCTACCAGGATGCCGACCGAAATGACCAGGGCGACGTAACTGTCTACGACCGTTACCAGTACCGCCAGAACGGTGCCGGCGACGACTACGACTACAACGACAACAACGGCTACGACGACCGTAACAACGACGGTTACGACGACCGCTACAGCGACTATCGGGCCGACTCCGACCGCGATGGCGTTGCCGATCGCTACGACCGCTACGACAACCTGCGCCGCCAGTCATGGGATCGCAATGGCAACGGCATGAACGACCGCTACGAGCAGCACCGTCGCATGGGTTACAGCCATCGCTACGACCGGCAGGACCATCGCCGCATCATGGCGCGCCACCGTTATCACGCTGGCCGCTACTACGCGCCACGGGGATACCGCTACGTGCGCTACAACGTCGGGTCGCGTCTGCCGATGAATTACTACGGCACCCGCTACTACGTAGATCATCGCTCCTATGGACTGGCGCCGCCGCCGCGCGGCTACCGCTGGAACCGCGTCGGCAACGACGTCTACCTGGTGTCCATCAACAACGGCATCGTCAGGCAGGTGGTCTATAGCCTGTTCTACTGACCCGAAGCAACTCGCCTGGTGAAAAGAAAAAGGCCGGCGAAAGCCGGCCTTTTCTTCAGGCGGCCCGGCGCGCCGGCTTCATGCCAAGTTCCAGCTTGCGCTGCTCCATGGCGACCCCCAGTTCGCGCAGCTGTGCGGCACCTAGCAGTTTGCGAGCGCGCGGGAACATTTCTTTTTCTTCCTCGCCGGCGTGGTGTTCGATCAGTTCCTTGAGCACCTTTGCGCGGCCGCTGAACTGTTCGCTCGACGGGTCGGTTGCCTCAAGGTCCGGCAGCACCATGTCACCGGCGGCACGGTGCTCTTCAGTGGCCTCGAAGAACATCTTGTCATCGTCGCCCTTCTCGCCTGCAGCCTTGAACGCGGGATAGAAGATTTCTTCCTCGATCTTTGCGTGGATGCGTATTTCCATGGCGATCCTGGTGAGGAGCTGCGCACGCTTCTTGGCAGCGCGGGGGGTCGTACCCTCGAGCTCGGTGAGCAGTGCGCGCACGGTCTTGTGGTCATTCTTCAGCAGGTCGATCGCATTCATACCAGACTCCTTCCTTGGGAATCGGCATCTTCGGCCGGGCTGGAGTTATAAATCCTGAATAAGCTGTCGCCTTTACGAGACTGGCGACTTGCTAAAGTGGCGTGCAAGCGCAGACGCTTCAGCATGTTTCGACAAAGGCAGCCATGCCCGATCCAAGACTATTCCAACCCCTGACCATTGGCTCGCTGACGCTTGCCAACCGCATCGTCATCGCACCCATGTGCCAATACTCCGCCGTGGATGGCTGCATGACCGATTGGCACCTGATCCACCTGGGCCAGCTCGCGTTGTCTGGCGCCGCGCTGCTGACGATCGAGGCAACGGCGGTGCTGCCGGAAGGTCGCATCACCTACGCCGATACCGGTCTGTACGACGACCGTTGCGAGGCGGCGATGGCCACGACGCTGGCCAGCATCCGGCGCTGGTCAGACATGCCGATTGCCTTGCAGCTCGCGCACGCGGGACGCAAGGCATCCACGCAGGTGCCATGGCACGGCGGCGGCGCACTCGCGCCAGATGCCCTCAATGGTTGGCAGACTGTCGCGCCCTCGGCGCTGCCGTTCAACGACGGACAACCCGCGCCAATGGCGCTTGATGACGCGGCAATGCGTACGGTGCGCGATGCCTTCGCCGACGCGGCCCTGCGCGCAGCGCGATTGGGCATCGATGCGGTGCAGATACATGCCGCGCACGGTTATCTTCTGCACCAGTTCCTGTCGCCGCTGGCCAACCTTCGCGATGACCGATACGGCGGCAGCCTGGACAATCGCATGCGTTTTCCGCTGGAAGTGTTCAATGCGGTGCGCGCCGCGTTTCCGGCACAACGCCCCGTCACCGTTCGCGTATCGGGCACCGATTGGGTTACTGGCGGCTGGAACAGCGACGACACCGTCGCCTTCGCACGCGAACTGGAACGGCGCGGTTGCAGTGCCATCCATGTGTCCAGCGGTGGACTGCATCCGGCGCAAGCCATCCCGGTGGGACCGGGCTATCAAGTGCCGCTCGCGCGCGCCGTGAAAGCGGCGGTGTCGATGCCAGTGGTGGCGGTGGGACTGATCACCGATTTCGACCAGGCCGAAGCGATCCTCGCCAGCGGCGATGCCGACTTGATCGCGCTTGCGCGCGCGATGCTCTACGACCCGCGCTGGCCTTGGCATGCCGCTGCGCACCTGGGAGCGTCGGTGCGTGCGCCGGTGCAGTACCTGCGCTGCCAGCCAAGGGAATTCGCCGAACTATTCCGCAAAACCTGAAATAGTCTTGGTAGGAGTGGCCTTGTATCCGGGTTGCGACTCAGCTGACGAACGCAGCAATCGCCATGCAAACGAATCCCGCGACGGCAAGCCCCGCATGGCCAATCACGATCGACGACGGCAACAACTCGCGCCTTTGCTGATAGCCCAGGTTCAACAGCGCCCCACCGGCTGCCGCGATGAGCAACAAGACGATCCCAATTTGCGCCAGCCGCGGAACGCCAGCGGTCAATGCTGCGTACAAGGCCAGGGTCAGGCCGGCTCCGGCCAGCAATCCGTGCAGCATGGACAGCCAGGCCGGCGGATTTACATTCTTGCTGAAGCGGATCCCGGCCATCGTGAGGCCTCCCGCCGCGGCAATGGCAAAGATGATCACAGCGGTTTGCAGCATGGACATGTGTTCCATCGGGGTTACTCCTGGCCGCGGGGCCGTAGTGGACTTGCGTGGGTTTGCGTACTTGAAACTGACTCCAGCGGGGGCTGCAATCGAGCCAGCACGCGCTCGGTCATGCGCTCGCAGCGCTGACCCAGGAACGGGAAGGCATCGCCGAGCGTGGCGGCCAGTGTATCGCTCAGGGAAGCGCGCAACAGCCGTCGCGCGCGATGCAGGCGCGTCTTCACCGTTTCCGGCAACAGGTCGAGGCCGATGGCTGTTTCCTCGACTGAACATTCCTCGATCTCGCGCATGACGAAGACGATGCGGAACGGCTCGGGCAGGTCATCGATCGCACGTTCGACCAGACGGCGGATCTGCGCGCGCGCCGCCGAGGCTGCCGGATCTTCCATGCCATAGCGCGCAGGGAACTGCAGCACCTGGCTGCCCGCCGCCTGTGCCATTTCTATCTGCTCGACAGCCACGGTAGGCCGGGCCTGGCGCAGGCGGCCATAAGCTTCGTTGAGCACGATGCGAGTCATCCAGGTAATCAACGAGGCATCGCCACGGAAGCCGTCGAGCTTCGCGAACGCGTTGGCGTAGGCCTCCTGCACGACGTCCTCGGCCTCTGAATCGTTGTTCAGCACGCCGCGCGCAATCCGGAACAGCCGCTGGTTGCAGCGCTGCATGATGTGCCGGAAGGCTTCACGGTCGCCCTGCTGCGCCAGCTCGACCAGACCGGCGTCGGCGACGCCTGGATAATCGAGGGGAGACTGCTGGATTGGGGATGCCATGTGCGTGCCCTTGCCGCGAAAACGGCGCTTGTTCCATCCACAGATGCGCCAGTGCTGCGCGGGTTCCCGCAATATCGCAAATGCGCGCTCAACCGGCTAGCGCTTCCAGGATTTCGCCGCGGTGCGGCTCCTGCTCGAAGTCTCCCAGCAAGCGCCGCGTGACCATGGACACGCCATGCATGCGTGCCCCGCGCGATGAAATGCATTCGTGGCTCGCGCGTATGACCACGGCCACGCCGCGCGGGCGCAACACGCGCTGCAGTGTATCGGCGATTTCCGTGGTCAGCCGTTCCTGGATCTGCAGCCGCCGGCCGTAGGCGTCCACGAGGCGCGCGAGCTTCGATATGCCCACCACTCTCAGCCCTGGCAGGTAGGCCACGTGCACGACGCCGCGAATTGCAGCCATGTGGTGCTCGCAGACCGAGCGCAGCGGAATGTCGCGCAGGATGACCGCATCGTCGTAGCCGCCGGCTTCACCAAAGGTGCGGCTGAGGATCGCCTCGGGATCGAGCCGGTAGCCGCCGAACCATTCCTCGTAGGCGCGAACTACGCGGGCTGGGGTTTCCATGAGGCCCTCCCGCCCAGGCGAATCGCCGGCCCAGCGGATCAGCGTGCGCACCGCCGATTCTGCTTCCTGGCGCGTTGGCCGCAAGCAAAGTTCGCGCAGTTCATGGGTGGAGGCGTGGCTATCGGCCGGTTGCAGCGGACTGTCGAGCATGCGGATGCGCCTGTGTCGGTACGGGAGTTACCTGTACTGACGCAGCATTGGACGGGAGGTTCCCATTGGCTGAGCGTATTGACATGCCTTGGACTTGCTCGATGATGGATTCAGTCAGCACCAGATTTTTGAGAGGGCAGCGATCATGATCAATGCGCACGCAAGGGGGGCCTTCGAGGTCACCATCACACCCCAGGCCGCCGAAGACAACATAGGCGACCCGGCGGTAGGGCGCATGGCGCTCGAGAAGCGCTTCCAGGGCGACCTGCAGGCCACCAGCAAGGGCCAGATGCTTGCGCTGCGCACTGCGACGGAGGGTTCGGCGGGTTACGTCGCGATTGAACGCGTGGTCGGGTCTCTCGGCGGCCGCACTGGCAGCTTCGCGCTGCAGCATGGCGGCACGATGCGAAGGGGCGTTGCCGAACTGCAGGTAAGCGTCATCCCTGACTCGGGAACCGATGAGCTCACCGGGCTGCGCGGATCGATGTCGATCACCATCACCGACGGCAAGCACCGCTACGAGTTTTCCTACAGCCTTGGCCAGGAAGTGTCGTAAGGCCTCGACAGTGCTTGCTGTTGGATCACGTGTCCTTGCGAATCACCATGTGCGCGGCGCGCTCGCCGGCGAAATATTCGGTGTGTCGGTAGCCCAGCGCGTGCAGGTCCAGGCCGTTCCATAGATTTTCGCCGGCGCCCATCAGGACCGGACGCACGGCCACGTGCAACTCGTCCACCAGACCAGCACGAAGATATTCGCGAACAGTGGCGACGCCCCCGCCCAGGCGGATGTCGAGGCCGCCGGCAGCTTCGCGTGCCTGCTTCAGAGCATCGATGATTCCGCCGGTCACGAAATGAAACACCGTCCCGCCGGCCATGCGCAGCGGTTCGCGCGGGTAGTGGGTCAGGATGAACACAGGCCCATGGTAAGGCGGCTCCTCGCCCCACCAGCCATCCCAGCTTTCCTCGGGCCAGGGGCCGCGCACGGGGCCGAACATGTTGCGGCCGAGTATCCACGCACCAAGGCCTTCGAAGCCCTGCTCGGCCATATCATTGTCGCGCCCGGTTTCACCACCGGGCTGTCCGTGCATCGCCTGCCATGCACGCGTCTGCATGAACCAGTCAACCAGTTCCTTGCCGCGCACGCCGAGCGGATTTTGCAGATCCTGATTGGGACCGGCGCCGTACCCGTCAAGGGAAACCGCGAAGCTTTGAACCTTCAGTCTGGACATACGCATCGTCTCGAGGGGTCTGCGCGAAGCATCGCACAGCCCGCACCTCGACGCCTTCCGCCCACGTTGATCCCGCCGCCCTGATCAGGCCAGCGGAGTCTTCCACAGCCGTGGCAAGGCCACGAACAAACCCCAGGCGCAAAGCGCTGCCACGAACGTCAGCAATGCGCCCGCCAGGCCCATGCCGATCAGCGTGCGGGTGAAGATGCGGTAGAACAGCTGCGAGCGCCCGACGGCATCTTCGCCCAGCCACAACACCAGCGGTCCGCCAAGCAGGCCCAGCGGCAGCACCAACAGGCACAGCGCAGTGACCAGCGTGCGTTCGCGTGGCGATGACGCGGGCAGCGCGCGGTTTTTCCAGACCCGGCTGAACTTCAGCAGGTAAGCCGGAATCAGCGTGACGTAGGCGGCCGCCAGGTATGCCCAGGCCAGGTTTGTGTGTGGGTCGCGACTGAAGGTGAAAGAGCCGCCCAGCTCCGGCACCAGCTGGACCACGGTCCAGACCACCGACACCAGCAGGAAGCTGCCTATCGTCATTTCTTTCAGGATCCGTGCCGACACTTCCAGTGAGGTCGGAATTCTTATCGCCATGCCGGCAGCCCATCGCTTGAGTACTGCGGAAAGCTATCACGATCAGTCGCAGTGCTGCGCCGAAAAGGCAAGTCATCTGTCGTACTCAATTCACTCACGGTTGCAGCCGGCACGCAGCGTTGCAGAATTGTCCATTCCTCCACTCCGGGTTGGGCGCAATCTATTGCCCATCCCGTGCAACCTTCCCAGGAGAACATCCATGATCACCCTCCGTCCCGCTGGCGAGCGCGGCCATGCAGAGCACGGCTGGCTGGATTCCTGGCACAGTTTTTCATTTGCGAGCTATCGCGACCCCGCGCACATGCACTGGGGTCCGCTGCGCGTGATCAATGAGGACCGCGTGCAGCCCGGCGCAGGGTTCGGCAAGCATAGCCATCAGGACATGGAAATCATCAGCTATGTCCTGGCAGGCGCGCTTGCGCATGAGGACTCGATGGGCAATCGGGCAAGGATCGTTCCCGGCGAGGTTCAGCGCATGAGCGCGGGCAGCGGCGTGACGCATTCGGAGGCCAACCACGACCAATCGAGCACGACGCACTTCCTGCAGATATGGATCATCCCGGCAACGCAGGGCATCGCACCGTCTTATGCGCAGGAGACCTTCAGCGATAGCGAAAAACGCGGCAAGCTGCGGCTGGTCATCAGCCCCGACGGCCGCGATGGCTCGGTCGCCATCCACCAGGACGCGCTGATGCTTGCCGGTCTATTCGATCAGGGGGAACACGCAGAGCATCCACTGGCAAGGAATCGTCTTGGCTATGTGCACATGGTCCGCGGCCAGGCTATCGTCAACGGCCGGGCCATCGGCGCCGGCGACGCATTGCTGTTGGCCGATGAGCCGCAAATCACCATTGCCAGCGGAACGGCAGCCGAGGTTCTGGTATTCGACCTGCCCAGCTGATGCCGGGGGATCGCGGGCCTAGCGGACCGCTGCTGGAACGCCGACTTTCTGGCCCGGCTTGCAAGGGCCAAGCCATTTGTTGTCCATGCTCATCGAGGTCTCGGCCCCGGCGCCCTTCATCATTGTCCTGGAAGTGACGTCGGTGTGGTACTGGCCATCGCCATGTGCCGTGGTAACGCTATGGCTGATGATATGCATGCCGGACATGGTGCAGTCCATGTCCGACACCCAGGTGTCGCCCACTTTGCGCACGCTGCTGGTACGGGTGCAGTCGTTTTTCAGGTGCGCTTCGCTGCTGGCCTTGGCGGCGGCGATGAATGCGGCGTCTTCGCAAATCTGGAAACCGCGGCCGCCGGGCATGCGCGAATTGGTGACAGTCATCTGCCACAAGCCCGGCTTCTGGATCGGCATGTCCACCATGCCTGCCTGCGCGACACCGCCCATCAGGAACAAGCCGATCGTCATCGCGATTGGTGTCTTCATCTGCAACCCCCTCGAAGAAATGGCCGCCCGCGCCCCGCGCTGCTTGCCGCACTATACGCCCAAAATCCGACCCCGCTGGCGACTGGCTAAGGGCTGTGCCGATGCCGGTGATGAAGGTCGGGATAGTGCGGGTGCGAATGCGTCAGCGGTTCGTGTTGGTGCGCGTGGGCGTGCGGCTCCACGCCGTCCCACTCCGCTTCGTGCGCGTGCTGGTGGTGCGCGTCATGCGTATGCAGGTGCTCATGCTCCAGCGCCTCATGCGAGTGCGTGTGCTCGTGACGCTCGCTGATGTGCAGCCATACGCCTAGCGCCATCAGCGTACCGGCAATCCAGAATGCGTAACTCGGGTTTTCGCGCAGCAGCAGGAGGGACAAAGCCGCACCCACGAAAGGGGCCGTGGAAAAGTACGCTCCCGTTCGCGCAGCACCGAGGTGTCGCAGCGCGAGTACGAAGGCGACCAGGCTGATGCCGTAGCCTGCCAGCCCGATCACTGCCGCCGACGCCATCGGCAATGCTGACGGCAAGCGGTAACCGATCAGCAGCGCGATGCCGATATTGACGGTTCCCGACACTGCGCCCTTGATCGCGGCAATCTGCATGGGATCGCCGCCGGACACGGCGCGCGTCAGGTTGTTGTCGATTGCCCAGCAGGCACAAGCGCCCGCAATGGCCAGTGCGCCCCATGGCAAACCTGACGGCGCTTGCGACCAGGACAGCACGACGCCTCCCGCCACGATCGCAAGCATGCCAAGGAAGATGCGCGCGTCGACGTTCTCACGAAACACCATCCAGGCCAGCAACGCCGTCAACACACTTTCCAGGTTCAGCAGCAACGAGGCCGACGACGCCGGCGTGGCTGCCAGTCCGGTCATCAGCAACACCGGCCCAAGCACGCCGCCAAACAGCACAGCGCCAGCAAGCCACGGCAGGTCGCGACTTCGCAAAGGCGATTCTGCATCGGCCTCGCGCGGCCGCAAGCGCCGTATGAGCAGGCAGCACCCGAGCCCCAATCCGGAACCGGCGTAAAGAAGACCAGCCAGCATCAGCGGCTGGATATCGGCGAGCAATGTCTTGGCCAGCGGCGTGCTTGCGCCAAACAAAATCGCGGCCACCAGCGCAGGGCCGATTCCAGGCTTCCATCTGGGGATCAATCGCATGGGACGATGATGCCTTGCCGCGCAGCGAATTACTTGCCGGAGTTGAGGAAGGGAATCGTCGAGTTCGGAATCATCGTCGTCGGCAGTACGCCATTCCAGCGCTCCGCCTTGGTCAGCTCTATCAGGTTCAGGTTTTGCGCCAGCGCCTCGGCCTTGGCCTTGATCGCCGCGCCTTCTGCCTCGCCGGTGATGCGCGTGGATTCGGCATCGGCGCGGGCGCGCGCCAGGCTTGAATCGGCCTGGCCGTTGGCCTGCGTCACTGCAATCTGTGCCTGCACTTTTTCCTTCTCCAGATTCTGCTTCTCGGTCTGCACCAGCACCTCGGCCTGCATGCGCAACTCGATGGATTTCTCATAGGCGTCGGAGAAGTCGATGTTCTCTATCTGCACGCCGTCGATCACGACTAAACCTTTCACCGCTTCACGAATCGCGCGCGTTACATCCTTGACGAAGATCACGCGGTTTTGCACCGCCGAAATAGCCGTGTATTGACCGAACACGTTTTCCACTTGATGGCTCCCCTGGGGCCATGGTAACGCGCGTTGCCGGTCCCATTGGGCGTGGCTTGGCAGTAAATGCCTGCGTTCTGTCATTCCTGCCAGCAAGCGCGCCTCGACAATGGTTCCCATGGCATCCGCCTTCAACAAGGGAATCATCATGAAAATCATTATCCGCTCGCTATTGGTTGCAGCCGTTGCAGCGGCGCTTCCAGGCATCGGTTCGACTGCTGTAGCCGCAAGCGCGTCGGCTTCGATTGCGCAAGACCTGCGCCGAGAGAGCGCTGACATTCTGCAAGCGGGCACAATCGCACCATATCAAGCCCGCTTCGGACGCAGCCGGCCGCTCGTCGCCGTCATCGGTGAAAATTCCGGCACCGAGCTGACCGACTATGTCATTCCCTACGGCGTGCTCGCACGGTCCGGCGCTGCCGATGTGATCGCGCTGGCCACGCAACCGGGCGTAATGACCATGCGGCCGGCCTTGCATATCCAGCCGCAGGCGACGATAGCCGAGTTCGATGCACGCTTTCCCGAGGGTGCCGATTACCTGATCGTGCCTGCCGTGGCCAAACGCAATGACCCGGCGCTGCTGGCCTGGGTTGCCACGCAAGGGGCAAAGGGCGGCATCGTGGTCAGCATCTGCGACGGCGCCCTGGTCGTTGCCAACAGCGGCCTGCTGAAAGGCCGCCGTGCCACCGCGCACTGGGCCACCGAGTCCCTGCGCGCGAAGGATTATCCCGATACCACCTGGGTGAAGAACATCCGCTACGTTGCCGACGGCCGGATCGTGTCCAGCGCCGGCATCAGTGCCGCCATTCCGACCTCCATCGCGCTGGTGGAGGCGATTGCCGGCCACGATCGTGCCGTTGCGCTCGCGCAGGAGCTCGGCGTAGTCGACTGGAGCACGGCGCATAATAGCGACATGTTCCAGCCGCGCTTCGGCGTCAACCTGATGGCCTACGTGCGCACGAGCTACAGCAACAAGCACTTGCACTCGATGCAGAGTATCGGCGTGCCCGTTGCGCCAGGGGTAGACGAAATCGCACTCGCATTCACCGCCGACGCGTACTCGCGTACGGGGCGCAGCCGCGCCTACGCCCTGTCCGCGTCCGCCCTGCCGGTGCAAACCCTTCACGGCCTGACCCTCGTGCCCGAGCGCATCATCGGTGGTGTCGATCCCGTGGATCGCCTGCTGCCCGCGCTCGAAGCGACGGCTTCAGCGCACGCGCTCGACACCGCGTTGGCAGGTATCGCCGCCGCCTACGGCCACTCGACCGCGTATGGCGTTGCGCTCGACTTCGAATACGCGGGCTACAAGCATTGAAGCCACTTACGGTCCGCAAAACCTGCCGGGTAGTGCTGCTCGCGCATGACCAGATGAACCTGCTGGATCTCGCCGGGCCATTGCAGGCACTGTCGACTGCAAGCAAGCGTTTTTCAGCGGCAGGTCCGGCCCTGTACGAGACCATCATCGCCTCCGTCGAAGGCGGCTTGATCACCACCAGTGCCGGACTGCCGATCATGAGCGTGCCGCTGTCGGCGCTGGATGGCGTCGCCATCGATACGCTGATCGCGCCAGGCGGCAGCAAGGACGATGAGATGCATGCGCCGCCGGCACTGGTGGCCTGGATCGCGAGGCGCGCGCCGAACGTGCGGCGCTTGTGCTCGGTGTGCACCGGCGCGTTCCTGCTGGCTGCCGCAGGCACTCTCGACGGCAAGCGCGTTGCCACGCATTGGGCATGGGTCGAGCGGTTGGAGAAACTGCATCCTTCAGTGCAAGTGGATGGCGACCGCATATTCATCCAGGACGGGTCGGTATGGACGTCAGCGGGCGTGAGCGCAGGCATCGACCTCACCCTCGCGTTGATCGAGGAAGACCATGGTCATCGCGTCGCCATAGAAACCGCGCGCCAACTGGTCATGTTCATCAAGCGCTCGGGCGGACAATCACAATTCAGCGTGCCGCTAGCCGCGCAGTCCGACGCCACCGGCAAGTTTGCCGAGCTGCACGTGTGGATTGCCGCGCACATGGCCGACGAGCTGAGCATAGAGCGCCTGGCCGAGCAGGCCGGCATGGCACCGCGCACCTTTGCGCGCAGCTATGCCGAAGCGCATGGCCGCACCCCGGCAAAAACTGTCGGAGCGATGCGCGTGGAAGTCGTTTGCCGCGCCTTGGAAGAATCCGACCTGCCCTTGAAATCCATTGCCGCACGCGCCGGCTATGCCAATGAGCAAAGCCTGCGCCGCGCATTCCAGCGCCAGTTCGGTGTCAGCCCGAGCCAGTACCGCGAGCGTTTTTCGACAAGGCAATCATCTTGATCAGCAAATGCGAACTGCCTGCCGCCGCGCTACTTCGAAAATACGATGTGGCCGGAACCTATACCGATTGCTTTTTCGCTGAAGTTCCGCGGCCCGTGTCCCAGGCGCAATACATCGAGGCGTTCTACACCACCTGGGTGTTCAAGCTCGAACGCTGGCTGCTGGCGCGCTTGCTCTGGAAGCCATCGACCGACGCGCAGGCAAGCGCGCTGGGAAACGGCACGATCGACTCTTTCGCGGCGTGGAGCGTGGAAGGCCGCAGTGACGGACAACTGTTGATGTGCGATCTGCACGGCAATACGCGGTCGTGGCTGATGAGTGCTGCATTGCCCGACGGTCAGGGCACCTGCCTGTATTTTGGCTCGGCCGTCGTGCCAAAGTCAGATCTGCGCTCCGGCAAGTCCGCCATGGGACGCCCCTTCCGCGCGCTGCTGGGCTTTCACAAAATCTACTCGAGAGTGTTGCTGGCCGCAGCAGTGTCGCGCCTGCACCGTAGAACAAACCGGCATGGCTCGCCGGTGGACTCTGCATGACCTCGGTCCAGCGCAATATGTGGATCGTGGTGGCTGGGCTGCTGGCGCACGGGCTGCTCGACTCCGTGCATGCGCGCCTCATCGACAACCCCGGCGTGCCCGGCTTCTGGCCACCGTTCTGCCTGGCTTATGATGCAACGGCGGCTGCGTGGCTGGGCTGTTCCCTCCTGCTCGACAAGCGCGCCGCCGCATAAATCCGCCGCCACCGAGAAACCCGCATGCGCCTGTTCGGCCGGTCCAGCTCGCACTTCACCCGTATCACGCGCATCTTCGCAGCTGAACTCGAAGTCGCGGTCGAATTGCATCTGATCCGCGACGTGATGTCCTCGGAACCGGATGCCTATGGCGCCAATCCAGCGCTGAAACTTCCGACGCTGCAAACCGAGGCAGGCATCTGGTTCGGCTCGGTGCCGATCTGTCGCGAGCTGGCGCGCTGCTCCGAGCTCAGCCTCGACATCGTCTGGCCGGAACAGCTTGATCGCCCGGCGGCCTCGAACGCGCAGGAACTGGTACTCACGGCCATGTCCGCGGAAGTCGGGCTGATCATGGGCGAGGCCTCCGGCGTGACTGCTGACAACACGCACCAGACCAAGCTGCGCGCGAGCCTGCTCGGCACGATGGATTGGCTGGAAGTCAATGCCGGCCGCGCCATCGACACACTGGTGCCCGATCGCGACCTGAGCTTTCTCGAGGTGTCACTGTTTTGTCTGGTGGAGCACCTGGAGTTTCGCCAGGTACTCTCACTCGATGCGTATCCGGCACTGCGCGCATTCGGCAAGCGCTTCGCTGCGCGCAGCTCGGCGCGGGCCACGGCCTTCAAGTTCGATTTTCCGCCAAGCTGATCGGCAATGACTCACCGGTCATGGGCTCATGCTAGCGGCCAGACCTGACAACCGCCGCAGCAAGTTCGCCGCGAAGCGCTCGGCCGCGTCGGGCCGGTCTGCAAGGAACAGCAACGGCTCGATCATTTCCAGTTCCATCAGCAGGAAGCGGCCATCCACCACGACGCCGTCGACACGTGCGTATGCGTGGTCGCCATGGCCGAGTTCCGCCGTGGCGGTAAGCGCGCGGTGGGCAGCGGCGAGTATCGACCCACCTGGTTCCAATGCTTCAGTGCTGCCGCCGAAAGTACCTTGCACGCGGTAGTCTCCCGGTGCTGCACGCTTCAGAATCGAATGGCTGTACTCACCATCGAAAAACAGCAGCGACCACTCGCCGTCATTGACGACGGCGGGCACGAAGGGTTGCACCAGGTAATCAAGCTCTCGCGGTAATTGCCTCGCCGCTTTTTCAAATTCTGCTTCTCCAACGACGCCACGAATCGTGTGCCAACCGCCGCCACTGACCGTCGGCTTGACCACGACTTCGCGCCCGTCCAGCGTAGCCAGCGTGGAGGTCAAATCCTCAGCCGTCGTAACGAGCGTCGGCACGATTTCAACGCCATGCCTCGCAAGCTCCGGCAGATAGCCCTTGTCACAATTCCAGCGCAGCAGCGCGGCGTTGTTGATCAAAGGCACCGTCACTCGATCCAGCCAATCTTTGAACTCCGCAAACTTCTGGAAATAATCCCAGGTCGCACGAATCAGCACGGCATCGAAGCGCGGCCAGTCAACCGCTGGATCGTTCCAGATGCATGGCACCGGCTCGATGCCGAGGCGTTGCAGCGAAAACGCCAGGTGCGCGTCATCAGGGTGAAAGCCGGGAAACATCACCGATGTAGCAAGCGCAAGGCGATAGTTGATTTGTTGGGACGACATGGCAGCACCTCCAGGGTTGGAGGGCGCGCTTGGAAGTGGATCGGTGACCGAGCGTGGCGGAGCTGGCTCCGTCGCAGCACCCCTCGGTTCCGACTGCGCGATGCATTGTATGCGCGCAACTGGCTTTGTATTGAAGCTTACATCCTACCAGCCTGCAGCGCGAGTTCATCTACGCTGCTCACTCGGCCGAGCACGGCATTGCGATGGGGAAAACGCCCGAAACGCGCAATGACCGCCTGGTAGCGCCGCGCGGCGTCGGTCCAACTCTCGTTGCCAAGAGTCGATATCGATGCCATCGCCGAACAGATCGTCACCCTCCATCCGCGGACAATGATGCATTGGCGTCAGCCATGCGTGACTGGATCTGTCTAGCCTATCATTCCGCTGCCAGCCAGCTTCCCCCGGGTAGCCTGGAGAGTCATCCGGATAAAAGGAAGTTGCCATGACCGCCGACACCAAGTCCCCTGCCGAGCATCTGACCGATGCGGTGAGCCAGCTGAAAGAGATGCGTCACTATTCCAAGAACAACGTCGAGCGCCTCACCGCTCAATGGTTGTTGTTCGACGGCGAGCTGAAGAAGTTCAACCAGGCCGATCGGATCGAGGCGCTGATGACGCGCCAAAGCGAACTGCATGACTTGCTCGATGCCGACATCGCGGCATTGGAAGAGGTGGTCGCGGAATTGACGCCGAAGGACGAGTCAGGCGACGCCGCCTAGCACTCAATCGTGAAATGACCGAGCTCAAACGCAAGGACACATCCGCGCCTGCGGTGCGGCGGCGGACTTTGCGCCTGGAAATCGCGCCCAAGTCGATGGTGATCGCGGTGCTTGTCGTCGCAGCCAGCTGGCTGCTGATCCGGCTGACGCCGGCGTTGATGGTGCTGCTCGTCGCGCTGATGATTGTCGGGACGCTCGGCCCCGTGGTCCGGAAATTGCAGGCCCGCGGGATCGGCCGGCGTTCTGCCATCCTGATCGTGTTCGCCCTGTTGCTCGTCTTGTTCATCGGCATGGCGACGCTGACCGCGCCGGCGTTGATTGCACAAGTGTCGAGCCTAATCGAGCAGGAGCCCATGCTCAGGGCGCGCCTCATAGACTTCCTCTCGCGCTATCGGCTCACCCAATTCCTCGCCGAGACGGTGCGCCACATCCACTACGATGCGTTGTTCAAGTCCGCTGCCACCGACGTGCTGGCGTTTTCCGCGCGCTTCATCGAGATCGTCGCGTACGGCGCCGGTGCATTCTTCCTGGCCTTGTACATGATGTTCGACAGCGACCGCCTGCGCGGCGCGCTGTTCCTGGCAACGCCGCGACAACACCACATCCGCCTCTCGCGCGTGCTGCTCAAGCTGGAAACGATCGTCGGTGGCTATATCCGCGGGCAGCTGATCACCTGCCTGTTGATGGGCATCTTCATGTTCGTATTGCTGACGGCCTGCGGCGTGCCCAATGCGCTGGCGCTGTCCGCCTTCGGCGGCGTGGCCGATGTGTTCCCCTTCGTCGGCATCTTCCTGACCATGGTGCCGGCGCTGCTGGCATCACTGCCGCAGGGCATGATTATCACCCTCGTAGTGCTGGTGCTGATGCTCTGCTACGAGGAATTCGAGAGCCGCATATTGGTGCCAGTGGTATACGGCCGCGCACTGCGCTTGCCGTCCTCGGTGGTGTTGTTCGCGCTGATCGCCGGCGGCACGCTCGCCGGCATTGCCGGGGCACTGCTGGCCTTGCCGGTCGCCGCCACCATCCTCATGCTCATCGACGAGTTGCGGATGGAAATGCCTGGCGAAGACCCGCAGCGCGCCGATGTCGAAATGCAGCAGCAGGATGAGCGCAACGAAGCGGAGTACCAGCGCCGCACCCAGGGCATGCCGGCCGAGCAAGCCGCCGCGGTGGCGGTTGAAATTTCACTGGCGCACAAGAATGATCGCGACGAGGCACCACCGAAAGAGTGACCCTCCCCATCATCCGCGCCGCGCCGCCTCACTCGCGGCAACGTCGATCTTGCCCATGTCCATCATGGCGCTTGTGGTTGCCGTGGAGCGGTAGACTCCAGGCGATACGCTATGCGACCGGAACAACTCGCGCCTGACGACCGCGTGGAGCGCATCCGCCGCATCCAGTTGAACGATCTGGAGAACCTGCCCTACTTCCTCGTCGACAAAGTGGCACGGCCGCGTGCGTGCGACTATGTCACCCTGCCCTACAATTGGCGCCTGACTTCAAGTAAGGAACTGCCATGGCCCGCAAGATCCTCAACATCGCGCACGTCGAGCTGCAGCCGCGTCCGCCCCAATTCGCCGCTCCGGGGGCCGCCGCCGAAGTGTTCGACGCGCGCATGGGCCAGATCGGCAGCGTGCTCGGCGCGCAGAAGCTCGGCTACAACCTCACCGCCGTGCCGCCGGGAAAGCGCGCGTTTCCGCATCACAACCATCGCATCAACGAAGAAATGTTCTTCGTCCTGGAAGACAGCGGCGAGGTGCGCATCGGCAGCGAGCAATTCCCAATTCGCAAGGGTGACATCATCGCCTGTCCGCCTGGCGGGCCCGAACTTGCGCACCAGATCATCAATACCGGCAGCGAGGAACTGCGCTATCTCGCGGTCAGCAGCAAGCTGTCGCCGGAAATCTGCGAATACCCCGACACCGGCAAGTTCGGGCTGATGGCCGAGTATCCGCCGGGACCGGATGGGAAGCCGCAGGGGTTTCGTTACGTGGGTAAGCCGGAGATTGCTTGCGGGTATTGGGACGGGGAAGGTAAGCCGTGAGCATGTCGGCAAAATACATGCGAACGTAGATGCCAAAGAACGTGGAGATGATGGGCACTGAGGCATCCTCGATGGCCTTCACGGTGCCACTCGCTCTGTGCCAAAGGCATCGGCCACTTCGGCATCTGCCGTACGAAAAGAACGCGCGCCAAAGAGGCGGATCTGCCTGCACGCTGCCCGTTGCGCATTCCTGACGCCGAGTCGCAACGTCGACACCGGCGGACCGGTCGGCAAGACCAAGCAAACGTCCAAGGCCGGCATCGAGGATATCTCCAACAACATCGCCGGCTTCGTGAAGGTGCAGGCCGAATCGCAGGAGGCCGCGGCGAAGCTGTTCGAGAACCACCCGCACTTCAGCATCTTCCCCGGCGATGGCGTCGAGGTGATGGAGTGCCTGCCGATTCCGACCAACGCGTAGCGTCGCCGCGCGAGATGTCCTACGTCCGCTGCCTCCGCGGCATCGCCTCCGGCATCGAGTACTCGGCCGACGTGCCGATGAATCTCGATCCGGCCAACGGCCGCCCGGTCGAGATGGTGCTAGACCTCGCGCGGCTCGCCGCCGAGCAGCCCGACGCGCAGTGGTACGACCCGTCGCGGCGCGACATGTGGCGCTTCGGCGCGCTGATGGCGCTCGACGTGCGCGATCCGCGCGATGCCGCGCACATCGTCGCGCTCGGCGAGGGCGGCACGCCAACGCTCGACTACGCCGACCATCCGGTGGCGCGCGCTGCGGGGTTGAAGCTCGGATTGAAAGAAGAAGGTCGCGCCCACGACGGCTTCGGCGCCAACCCCACGCAAAGCTTCAAGGACCGCGGCATGGCGATGGTGGTGGCGCAGGCGCGCCGCCTCGGCCTCACGCGCCTGGCGGTGCCCACGCAAGGCAACGCCGGCGATTCGCTGGTGCACTACGCACTGGCCGCGGGCCTGTCGGTGGTGGTCGCGATGCCCGAGGACACGCCCGCGCCGATCCTGGGCAACGTCGCCGCCGCGGCGCACCGCTTTCCGGGGCGCGTGACGCTGGAACTCGTCGGACCAACCATCCGCGAGGCCGCGGCGTTCCTGAAAGAGCACTACATTTGGGCGCGAGTGGCAGCGGACGCATGGGTGGCTGAGTCCGGAGGGGGCGGCGTGTCTGGCGGCGCTGCCGCAGTTGCTGGAGCGCCAGCTGCTGAAACGCGGCGAGCGCGTCGTGGTCGTCAATACAGGATCAGCGGAGAAGTACCTGCCAGCGTTGCGCAGCTTCCTCAGCTAGCGATGGCATCCCAAATGCTGGCGTAGCTGTCGATGGCGTCGCCTCCTCGCGGCTTACGCCGCTCGCACCTCGGCGAGCAAGTCGGGATGGCGCTCCAACACCTTGAGTAATTTCACCAGCGCGACCGGCGGCTTGGTCCTTCCGGTTTCATAACGCGAGAATGCGTTGACGCCACCACCAAATATCTCCGCTGCCTCACGCTGGTCGAGTTGGAGCTTCTTGCGCACGCTGGCGATAAAGTCCGGATCGACAGCCGCAGCGTTGACTTGCCTGTTGAAATCCAGCATCACGCTACTGACGCGATCCGACTCCTCGGCATCCAATACCGATTCGCCACACTTCGGACAGAAGTCACCAGTGACGGCGGGAATCCTGGCTTGGTAGCCCTTGTAGACGTACGAAATGGCGCGCGTGCTTCGCCTCAACCCCGCCGCGCCGCAATTCGGCTGGACAGAGGGGTTAGCGAGATAGGAGAAAGCCAGCAGTTGCTGTCGGAACAATGACTTCGAAAGTCAGCCGAAGATCAGGAAGTACCGCCGCGCCATTTCCCGTTCCACAGGACCCTGCGGCATCAGGCCCTTCTGCTAGCCTAGGCAAATGAAGCCAGCCACGCCACGCGCACAACATCCGGAGCTTCGGTTGCGCATTACGGTGATCGAGCCGCCGCCGGGCGTGCGCTTCGCGATGCAGCGCGGGCGCTTCGATCTTGCCGAAGCCGTCGATACACGGGCAGATGCCTTGGTGTTCGAGCTCCCGGTCAGCGTGGCCGATGCGACCTGCACGCCGCCGCGCCTGCTTGGCGAGTTCACCCAGGGTCCTGTCACCGGACGCTTCGTCTATATCAACGTCGGCACCGGCGCCGGGCAACGCGGCAGCCCGTGGACACGCCGGATCAAGGTGCCGTTGTACTCGATGACTTCCGCACTGATCGCCGCCGCGCTCGCCGCACCGGGCACCGTGCTGGAGACGCGCATACGCGGCATTGGCCGCGATGGCACGCCGGCGTGTGCGACGGTGACTCTGTTGGTGCCGTGGGCGCCCGCGCCGGGTTGATCGAAAGCGGCACTAACCCGGCCAAGCCGTCACCGATCATGCAATCGCCTTGAGTCCTTTTCTCTTTACCAGGCTCAGCAACTTCAGCGCGGCGCCATCCGGCCTTTTTGCGCCGGTCTCCTTCGGGCGCATCTACGAATACTTCCTCGGCGCCTTTGCCATGACCGAGGGCCAGGGCGGCGGCGAGTTCTACACGCCGAGCGGAAGGTACAGAGTCAGCGCTCGCTCGGCGGTCTCGTGGAAGCCGTGCAGCCGGTAGAAAGCGGCGGCGCGCTCGTCCAGCGCATCGACCACCAGCACGCGCACACCCAGTTGCCTGCGCAAGGCCACGCTGCAGTTCATGGCATGGCCGAGCAACAGCCGGCCATAGCCTTTGCCTTGCGCCTCGGTCGCCACCGCCAGCCGGCCCAGACGCACGGCAGGCACCGGGTAAGCGGGAAGCCGCCGGCGATGGGCCGGTTGCAGGTCGTGCAACTGCAGTTGCGCGGCCGCCAGGCTGCAATAGCCGAGAATTTGGGCCGGATTGCTGTCGTTGATCAGGACATGGGTGGTAGCGATGCCATCACGCTGATGCTGGCCCGCTTGCTGCTGCAGGTAGCTGTCCAGCGTCGGTACGCCGCAGCGGAAGTTGACGCGCTTGTGCAGCCGCATATCAAGCGGCGCGAACAGCAAAGCCACGTCAGCGGATCAGCTTGGCGGCGTCTTGCATCGCCTTCTTCAGGCGGGCGTTGGGCTTGAACGGCGCATCGAGCGCCTTCAGGAAACGGCGCGACTCGGCGACCGACAAGGTGACGGTCAGTTCCGCGGCCATGACACTCTCGGCCTCGCGCAACACGGCGTCGCGAATGAACGCCGACAGCGGCACGCCGCGCAGGTCGGCGGCGCGGGCGATGCGGGCTTTATCGGTCGGGTCCAGGCGCAGGTCTAAACGGGCGGCGCTGGTGGTCATGGCGGTTCTCCTTGTACGGCAGAATACCGTACAAAACCTGACGGCGCCATAACTGGAAAGTTGTCGTAGTAGGCTATCCTCTACCTTTGAAGAACGTTTCCGAGATTCCGGCCACGCTGGATTACGACGCCTTCGAGCGCATCTACGAATACTTCCTCGGCGCGCTTCGACGCCAAACACCGGAACGAAATTTAGCGTCGCCTTTATGCAGCAGCAGACGATCGACTCAGCCGCCCACCTTCATCCAACCTTCGCTGCAAGGATTCAGCACTTAAATCAAAACCATTGGGCCAGGCGAGCGCGCCCAGCTCAAGAAAAAAACTGCGGAAGAATGCCGGGTCGCGCAACGGTTCGGTCATAGCCGTGCCCGCATCAAGGAACGGACCGAAGTCGACCGTTCCGCTGCTGTCATCCGAAAACCGCAATCGGATTTCGTGATCATTTACATAATCGGCAGCGACGATCTTAATCATTGTCTGCTCCGGGAATCCGCACCAGCGGCTGCAGCGACTGTGCTCTGGCCCAATTCTGCGCCAGTTCCGTTGCATGATCCAGACGCCACTGCCTAACCAGCGTCAGCGCTCGACTTGGCAAGCTGCCAGCCAAGACTTGCCCAGAGGTGATATCGATCAACGCCTCCTGCCCTGGTATTCAACGTGAATATGCGGCGGCCCATGGTCAGCAAAATACATACGAACGTAAATACCGAAGAACGTAGAGATGATGGGCATTGAGGAATCCTCGAATGCCTTTACGGTGCGCCTCACTATTTGCCGGCGGCATCGGTCACTTCGGAATCTTGCGTAGGGAAAAAGCTCGCGGCAACGAGGGTGCTGTGGCCGGCAAGCAAATCCCCCATGCCGGAGCCAATGGCAGTCCCCAGGATATAGACTAGGTCCACGAACCCGAATGCAGTCCAAGCACCAGCCGGCGTAGCGCAACTTAAACGCTAGGCCCATAGCAGCAATACAAATCGAGACCCCATGCACTGGATCGCCCCCTCCGAAAAGGACACGGCCTCCAGCGCGCTCGAAAAGCGCCTGTGGGACGCCGCCGATCAGTTCCGCGCCAATTCCGGCCTCAAGCCGCAGGAATACTCCGGCCCCCTCCTCGGCCTGATCTTCCTGCGCTTTGCCGAAGAGCGCATTGCCCTGCAACGCGGCAAGCTCGACGCCGCTGGCGCCTCGTCACGACGAGGCAATCGGATCGAGGAACCCACCGCCTACCCTGCACAAGGCATCCTCTTTCTTAGCCCTGAGGCGCGCTTCGACACCCTGCTGGCATTACCCGATGCGGCCGTGGCGGGCACGATCATGCAATCGCCTTGAGTCCTTTTTTCTTTACCAGGCCCAACAATTTCAGCGCGGCGCCGTGCGGGGTTCGAACGCTGCCTGGATGCAGTTTGCA
>JAYSXN010000375.1:0-3013 GCA_043717405.1 Gammaproteobacteria bacterium | reverse complement strand
CACCGGTGCAACCCGACAAGGGCAGCGACAACGCCTGTAGCGTCCTGCCGCTCGCTTTGTCCTGAACGAAAGCGGTAAGGCCAAGGCGTGGCGCTGCGTGCGTTGAATGCGTAGCTACATCCAGCTTGCGCGTGATCGTTCCGGTGCCAAGCGGCCATGGGCCGAACAATCCGCGCACGACCCGCTCGTGGCGCAGCTTCTTGCCTGAGTTCTCGCCGGCATCGATGGCGTGCAGCACATCATCTTCATACAGCGCCAGAAAAAGACCAGCGCCCCTGGCGATCACCGTGTTCGGCGTCGCCTGCACGATGACGCGCCAGTCACCGCCGGGTAGCGCAGTTGCGCTCAAGCGCACACCGACCTGGGCGGGCCGTTGCGCGTCGCTGGCGAGCACGGCGTTGACTTGTGCAGGATTGTTCCAGCGCAGGTTCAAGTGCTCCGAGGCCATCAACTGCGGCGTGTAAATGGTGCTGCTGCCGGCGGCGCGCGCACGCTCCCCCTGGCGCACGGTGAAGGCGTGCTGGGCAAAACGATCAGGCCATCCAAGCTCGTCCCAATAATCCACGTGGAAGGCCAGCAGGCTCAGCTTCCTGCTGTCGGCTGACCGTGCCATCTGCCCAAACCAGTGGTCTGCCGGTGGACAGCTGCTGCAACCCTCCGAGGTGTACAACTCCAGCAGGGCCCCAGTGACCGGCCCACTCTGGGCGCTGCACGCCTGCGCGGCGGCCGCGAAGCCGGGCAGGCAGCCGAGCGCAATACACAATGCCGCGCCGGCCCGCTTCATAAATGGTGCGACGGAGCACTCATCATTGGCAATGATGCGCGCGTTTGCGATCAATGGTGATGGCCACCGGGCCCGTGCACGTGACCATGCGTCAGTTCCTCAGGGCTCGCGTCGCGCACATCGGTTACCTGGATGGCGAAGTGCAGCGTCTGCCCCGCCAGCGGATGGTTGCCGTCGACCGTGACCTGGTCGCCGTCGATGCTGGCTATCGCCACCGACATCGGGCCCTGTGGCGTCTGTGCCTGGAACTCCATGCCCACCTGCAGATCGTCAACACCCTGGAAGGCGTCACGCGGAACCACCTTGACCATACCCGGATCGGGCAAACCGTAGCCCTCTTCCGGCGGGACGACGACATCGAAAGCGTCGCCGGGCTGGTGACCGAGCATCTTCTTCTCAAGCCCTGGAACGATGTTGCCGGCGCCTTGCAGGTAGCTCAGGGGTTCACCCTTCGCGGAAGAATCGATGACCTCGCCCTGGGCATTGGTCAGGGTGTAATGGAAGCTTGCAACAGTTCGTTCGGCAATCTGCATGTCGGTTCCAGTGGCTTGCATGGGATGCGAAATTATAAACAGCCCCTGCCCAGGCACACAGTCCCGGGCCTGAATGCGACAATGGCACAAAGCCGCCGAGCGCCTTGTCCTCCTGCCATGTCCGCCGCCTTCATCCGGGAAACTATTCTCGAGGTCCGTCACTGGACCGAAGATTATTTCAGCTTCACCACCAGCCGCGACGACGGTTTCCGTTTTGAGAACGGGCAGTTCGTGATGCTGGGCCTGGAGGTCGAGGGCAAGCCATTGCTGCGCGCCTACTCCGTCGCCAGCGCCAACTGGGAGGAGCAGCTCGAATTCTTCAGCATCAAGGTTGCCAACGGGCCACTGACCTCGCGCCTGCAGCACATCCGCGAAGGCGACACCATCCTGCTCAGCCGCAAGCCCACCGGCACGTTGCTGGTCAGTGACCTGTTGCCCGGCAAAACCCTGTACCTGCTCTCCACCGGCACCGGCCTTGCGCCATTCCTTGCGATCATCAAGGACCCTGAAACCTACGAGCGCTTTGAGCGCGTCGTGCTCACCCACGGCGTGCGCAACGCGCGCGACCTGGCCTACGCCGATTACATCCGGCGCGAGTTGCCGCAAAATGAGTTCCTGGGCACGCAGATCTCGCGGCAACTACTGTATTACCCCGCCGTCAGCCGCGAGCAATTTGAGCACCAGGGTCGGTTGACCACGCTGCTTGATAGTGGCCGGTTGTGCGAGGACCTCGGGCTACCGCCGTTGGCTCCCGAGAACGACCGCTTCATGATCTGCGGCGGTCCGGCGATGCTGGCCGATTTCCGCCGCATCCTTGACGCGCGGGGCTTCAGGCCGGCGCCACGCATCGGCAGCGCCGGACATTACGTTTTCGAACGCGCCTTCGTCGACAAGTAGCTAGAGCACCGAAGCCAGGTCTTTCTCGATATTGTCTGGTGTGTCGGTCGGTGCGTAGCGCTTGACCACCGCGCCTGTCTTGTCGATGAGGAACTTGGTGAAATTCCACTTGATGCCTTCGAGGCCGAGCAGCCCGGATTTTTCCTGCTTGAGCCATTTCCAGAGCGGATGCGCGTGGGCGCCATTGACCTCGACCTTGTCGTACATCGGGAACTTGACGTCGTAGGTGAGCGAGCAGAAATCGCGAATTTCGGCCGCGTCGCCAGGCTCCTGGTGGCCGAACTGGTCGCAAGGAAAACCCAGCACGACCAGGCCCTTGTCCTTGTAGGACTCGTACAGCTTTTCAAGCCCGGCGTACTGCGGCGTGAAGCCACACTTCGATGCTGTGTTGACGATCAGCAGCGCCTTGCCGCGGTAGTTGGACAATAGCTCGTCAGCGCCGTCCAGGGTCTTCGCGGAAAAATCGTAAGCGCTGCTCATGGGCGTCTCCGGAGTAGGCAAGCAGCATCCGGCAAGCCGGCGGCAGCGTCAATGTGCGGGGCCCATCGCAGTCAAGTCCGGCTCAGGCGCTAACCGGGCCTGCGGCCAGCGCCGCGTGCATCTTCGTGTCATCGCGAAGATTCTCCCAGCGCGCGATGAAAAGCGTGGCGACGCCATTGCCGATGATGTTGGTGATGGCGCGCGCCTCGGACATGAAGCGGTCGACGCCCAGGATGAGCGCGACGCCTTCCACCGGAACCTTGCCGTGCAAGGCACCCAGTGTCGCGGCCAGCGTGATGAAACCTGAACCGGTGACGCC
>JAYSXN010000374.1:0-3016 GCA_043717405.1 Gammaproteobacteria bacterium | reverse complement strand
AGGCGAAGGACGAGGTGCGCGAGGCCACGCTCAAGCCGTTCACCCGCACCAGCACGTTGAGCAACTCCTCGGAAATGCCGTCGGAGAAAAACTGGTTGTCCTTGTCGTCGCTCATGTTGAGGAAGGGCAGCACGGCGATGGAATTGTCGAGCACCCGCTGCCGGGCCTCGTTGTTCGCTTCGGCGCGGGCTACGCGCGTGGTGGTCACCACCAAGGCGGCCTCCCGGTCCGGCGCCAGCAAGAACTTGTCTACGCAGAAATAAACCACCGCGAGCGTCAGCACGGCCAGGATCCAGCGGTCCATGCGTCGCGCGGTGTGGGCGTTGTGCGCAACCCGGGCCGGGCCAGCGTGCACCTCGTCATCGCGCTTCAGGCCCTCCGGCGTCAACTCGAACAGCCAGGCCAATACCAGCGTCGGCAACAACCCCAGCGCCAGCGTGATCACCAGCGTGCGCAGCGCCCAGCCGGGCACCGCGAAGGCCGGGAACAAAGTGCTGGCCACCTGCGTGAGCAACCATGCACCGACCAGATACAGCCCGGCGATGCGGATGACGTTGCGGCGCTTGAGCTCGGCGAGGAAGCTCATGGTCTGTGCCTGTGCAGCTGCCTGCGATGCTTGGTCATGGCTTTCCGAGGCGCTGTCCCAGCCACCTTATACGCAGATAGCGCGCGCGTCGGTAGATCCCGTGCTGGCGTGGCTTGGCCCAAGGGCATCCCGCACTCCGGTTTCGTGCTGAGTTACGATAGCCGCAGGGGAAGTCTCGACAGTCACAACCAGGGGAAATCAAATGGCGATGAGTCAAGCGGTAAAGGAGCGGGGAATTGGCGTCGGCATGCTGGCAATGGGCGCCGCGTTGAGCTATGCCTTCATCTACTCGCCGTACGCTTCGATCCTGGCTGGCAAGGAAGACGTGTCGATCGGGTTCAAGAGCGCGATGTTTGGGCCGCTGGCCCTGCTCATCGGCATCTTCTACCTGATCCTGGGCGAGCGCGCCGCAGCATTGTTTGGTCGCACTGCCTCGCCCACATGGAAGACCTGGGTACTGGTCGTGGTGTTCATGGCCATCGCAAGCCTGCCGTATTTCTGGCTCCGCTCGCAATACATTGCCCACGGGTACAGCTGAGATGACCATGTCTACGCGCACGATCGGCTTGATCATGCTGCCTCTCGCGGCGGCGGGCTTGGTTTGGGAGTTCAACAAGATGCGGCAATCCATGGCCACGACCAAGTGGACGCGGGTGCCCTGCGTGGTATCGAGCGTCGAGTCAGTTCCGGAAGATTCGCAACTTTCCGGCGAGGAAACCTTTGAGGTTCGCGCCCGCTACAGCTACGACGTCGATGGCCGGACGCTGAATTCCACGAAAGTGTCCAACAGCCACTGCAAGTTCCTCTCTCGCGCCGAAGCGGCCAAATTGACTGCGGGCATTCCCGGGAGCGGCGCTTTCCATGCCTACTACAACCCCAAGGATCCCCAGGACGCTGTTCTGGTGACGGGCCAGGATCTTGCCAATATCAAGCAGCTGGGCATCTGGCTCCTCATGATGGCGTTTGCGATCTTCCTCGTTTTCAAGCGTTGAGCCGGCCCTGGGTCTGACGACGCAAGTCGATTCAGGGACTCCAGCTCCACTCACTCGCCGCCGTCCGGCAACCGCCGCCCGGCGCGCCTGTCCATGCCCGACCCCGCACGATGCGTCCGGGGCGTGCCGCGGTCGGGACGCCGTTCTCCAGCGCCAACTCGCCATTGACGGCAACATAGGACACACCTGTCGCGTACTGCTGCGGCTTGTCGAAGGTCGCGTGATCCTGGATCGTCTGCGGATCGAATACCACCACGTCGGCGACGTAGCCGGCACGTAGCACGCCGCGGCCCTCAAGCGACAACACCTGCGCCGGGAATGACGACAAGCGCCGGATCGCCTCGGCCAGCGTAAGCCGTTTTTCATCGCGCACATACCTGCCGAGCAGGCGCGCGAAATTGCCGAACGCGCGCGGATGGTTGCTGGAGAGCAGGAACACGCCCTCGGTCGACGGCGCGGCCTCGTCGGAATCGAAACTCATCCACGGCAGTGCGACTTCGCGGCGCACGTTGGCCTCGTCCATCAAAAAGTAGGCGACACCCACGCGCGTGCCGTCCTCGATCACCAGGTCCATCGCGGTGTCTTCCGGACTGGTGCCACGCAGCTTCGCGACCTCGGCCAGCGTCTTTCCGGTCAACGGCTTGAGTTTCGGATTCTTGAAGCTGAGGAAGCGCATGCCTTCAGCGCCCGCGCCGGCGAAAAAGTTTTCCCAATCCAATGGATGCGCATTGTCCATGTCCCGGCGCACGCGCTTGCGCAGCGCCGGATCCTTGAGCCGCGCGATCCATTTTTCCAGCCCGCCGTCCTGCACCCAGGGCGGCATCGAGGCGTCCAAGCCCGTGGCGCCGGCCGTGTAGGTGTACATGTCGGCAGTGATGCGCGTGCCGTTGTGGCGCGCTTGCTCGATCAGCGCGACCGCCGCATCCAGCTTGCTCCAGTTGTCGTGGCCGGCCTGCTTGAAATGGTAGATTTCGGCCGGCGCGCCTGACGCGCTGGCGATGTCTATTGTTTCCTGGATGGCCGGCAGCAGCCGGTCGCCTTCGTTGCGCAGGTGCGAGGCATACAGGCCACCGCAACGCGCCGACTCCTTCGCCAGTTCGATCAACTCCGGCGTTTTGGCGAAGGTGTTGGGCACGTAGATCAGCGCGGTGGTGACGCCGAGCGCGCCTTCCTCCATCGCCGCATGCACGAGCGCGCGCATCTGCACCAGTTGTTCCGGCGTCGGCTGCACGTTGCCCTCGCCCAGCACGTAGTTGCGCACCGTGCCCGCGCCGACGTAAGAAGCAACGTTGACGGAAATGCCCTGGCGTTGCAGCCGTTCCAGGTACTGGCCCAGCGTGTCCCAGTCGATCTTGTACTTGATGTCGCCCTGGCGTGGCTCGAACAGACTCTTCATGCGCGCCGATACCGGGCCCATCGAATCCTCGCCCATTACCTC
>JAYSXN010000373.1:0-3054 GCA_043717405.1 Gammaproteobacteria bacterium | reverse complement strand
CGGTGCCGCTCGACGTGCAGCCGGGGATGATCGCCGGGCGCGTCGACCTGCGCGCATTGCCGCTGGTCACCATCGACGGCGAGGACGCCAAGGATTTCGATGATGCGGTGTACTGCGAGCCGGACTCCAAAGGTTTCCGCCTGGTGGTGGCCATCGCCGATGTCTCCCACTATGTGCACCCGGGTACGGCGCTGGACGATGAAGCGGTCATCCGCAGCACCTCGGTGTATTTCCCGGGCTTCGTCGTGCCAATGCTTCCTGAAACCCTGTCCAATGGCATCTGCTCGCTGAAGCCGAAGGTCGATCGACTGTGCTTCGTGTGCGACATGCACGTGGACTTCGAAGGCAAGGTCAGCAAGTCGAAATTCTACGAAGCGGTGATGAATTCCAAGGCGCGGCTGACTTATACCCAGGTCTGGAACGCGGTCGGTGAAAAAACCCCGGAGGCCATCGAGTACATCGGCTCGCTGATGCCGCAGATCGAGCGACTGCACCAGCTCTACCAGATTTTGGCGAAGGCACGTGCGCAACGCGGCGCCATCGAGTTCGAGTCCAGTGAAGTGCGCTTCATGCTCGACACCCGCGGCGAGGTGATCCAGGGCGGCATGCTTGCGCGCAACGACGCGCACAAGCTGATCGAGGAATGCATGATCGCCGCCAACGTGGAGGCCGGCCGTTACATCCTGCTCAAGCAGGTGCCAGCGCCGTTCCGCGTGCATGACCGGCCGCCGGAATCAAAGTACGCCGATTTGCTCGAGTACCTGGCCGAGTTCGGTTTGCGACTGCCATCCTACAAGGAAGTGCAGCCGAAGGATTTCACCACCCTGCTGAAGAAGATCCGCTCCCGTCCCGATGCCGCCTTGCTCGAGACAGTGCTGTTGCGCTCGCAGGCCATGGCGATTTATTCCACGGACAACAAGGGCCACTTTGGCCTGGCGCTGGATGCGTATTCGCACTTCACCTCGCCGATCCGCCGCTATCCGGACCTGCTGCTGCATCGCGCGCTCAAACATGCACTGATCAAGGGCAGCAGCGATGGCTTCCGCTATTCGCCCGCCGAAATGTCCGCGCTATGCCTGCAATGTTCGGAGAAGGAACGGCGCGCCGATGAAGCGCAACGCGAAGTCGACGAGCGTTATCGCAGCGCGTGGATGGAACAGCACGTCGGTAGTGAATTCGATGGCGTAGTCAGCGGCGTCACCAGCTTTGGCTTGTTCGTCGAGCTCAACCAGTCGAAGGTCAACGGGCTGGTGCACGTGACGCAATTGCCGCACGACTATTATCACTTTGACCCGCTACGCAAATCCTTGAAGGGCGAGCGCAAGGGACTGTCGTTCCGCCTCGGCGACCCGATCCGCGTGCTGGTGTTGCGCGCCAGCGTCGAGGACCGGCGCATCGATTTCAAGCTGGTGCTCGATGATCGGCAGAAACTGAAGAAGGCGTGGGCGCAATGAGCCTGGGCGCATGAGCGGCAAGGGCAGCTGGATCGCCGGCATCAATGCGGTGACTGCGGCGCTGGAACATGATCTGGGCAATGTGCGCGAGGTATTGATCGAAGCCGGCGGCAAGAATCCGCGCCTGGTCGAGATCGAGGAGACCGCGCGCCGGCATGAGATTTCCGTGCGGCGCATTGCCTTGCAGGCGCTTGACGGCGTTGCTGGCGGCCTGCGCCACCAGGGCGTGATTGCGCGCTATGAAGCGCCGCGGCAGGTGGAGGAGTCCGCCCTGCCGGGATTGATCGAGGCTGCCGGCGGCAAGGCGTTGATCCTGGTGCTCGACGGCGTGCAGGACCCGCACAATCTGGGCGCGTGCCTGCGTAGCGCGGCGGCCGCCGGCGTGACCGCGGTCATCATCCCCAAGGACAAGGCGGCGCCGATAAATGCCACCGTGCGCAAGACTTCCGCGGGCGCGGCCGATCGTATCCCGGTGATCAGCGTGACCAACCTTGCGCGCACGCTGCGCACCATCAAGGACGCGGGCGTGTGGGTATACGGCCTCGACGGTGAAGCGGCCACAAGCATCCACGCCACCGATTTCAAGGGCAGCATCGCGCTGGTGCTGGGCGGCGAGGGCGAGGGCATGCGCAGGCTGACCCGCGAGCATTGCGATGGCCTGGTCAGGATTCCCATGCCGGGCGAGATGGAAAGCCTCAACGTTTCGGTGGCTACCGGCGTTGCCCTGTTCGAAGTCGTGCGTCAGCGCGCCGGAGCCTGATCGATGCTCAGCTTGCAGTGGTTCGACTTTGTTGGCTTCATCGGGGTGTTCCTGGTCCTCGCTGCCTACCTCGCGCTGCAGGCAGGGCGCATCTCCGGCAATGGCTTCGCCTTCAGCATTGCGAATGCGTTGGGAGGCGCCGGAATCCTGGTCCCCGTACTCTATGCCGAGCACATGAACTACTCGGTGCTGTTTATCGAAACGGCATGGATCGCGATTAGCTTGTACGGCCTGTACCAGGCGCTGCGGCGCCGGGTTTCGCGCGCCGCGCCGTAATTGGAGCCTGACTCAGGCTTCGCCGGCTTCCAGCTGCGCCAGCCACTCGTCGTCGGAGCCTTCGTTGATGCCCTCGAACAGGAAAGTACTCAGGTAACGCTCGCCGGTATCCGGCAGCATGGCCAGGATGACGTCGCCCGGTTTGGCGAGTTCGCGCGCAACCTGCAACGCGGCCGCGAAAGTACCGCCGGCCGAAATTCCGCAGAACAATCCCTCCTGCTGCGCGAGCGCCCGCGCGGTGTCGCGCGCGATTTCATCGGTCACCGGCAGGTTGTGTTCGTACACCCCGCGGTCGAGCACCGAGGGTATGAGGTTCGGCGTCCAGCCCTGGATTTTGTGCGGCGTCCATTCCTTGCCCGCGAGCATCGCGGCAACGGCGGGCTCGGTGGTAACCACGTGCGTTTCAGGACGGGCCAGGCGGAGCATCTGTCCTATACCGGTGAGCGTGCCGCCGGTGCCCCAGCCTGTTACGAACCAGTCGAGTCGCCGGCCAGCGAAATCCTGCAGGATTTCCGGCGCAGTGGTGTTGCGGTGGAACGCGGGATTGGCCGGATTGTCGAACTG
>JAYSXN010000372.1:0-3055 GCA_043717405.1 Gammaproteobacteria bacterium | reverse complement strand
TCTGCTGCCGGCGCTTGCATCGGCGCTGCATATTTCGAATCCGGACAGCAATATCTCAGGCTATGCGACGGCCCTGTCCCAAATTACCTGCAACCATTGACTGACCATAGGAACCGCACCATGGACGAGAACAAGAAACGCGCCCTCACCGCTGCACTGGCGCAGATCGACAAGCAGTTCGGCAAGGGCACCGTGATGCTGATGGGTGACAAGTCGGTCGAGGCCCACGAGGTCATCGGCACCGGATCCTTGATGCTGGACATGGCGCTCGGCATAGGCGGCTTGCCCAAGGGCCGCGTCGTCGAAATTTATGGCCCGGAATCTTCCGGCAAGACAACGCTGACCTTGCAAGTCATCGCGCAATGCCAGAAGGCCGGCGGCACCGCAGCCTTTGTCGACGCCGAGCACGCGCTCGACCCCGGCTACGCGCAGAAGCTGGGCGTCAACCTCGATGACTTGCTGATCTCGCAGCCCGACACGGGCGAGCAAGCGCTGGAAATCGTTGACATGCTGGTGCGCTCGAATGCCGTGGACGTGGTGGTGATCGACTCCGTCGCCGCGCTGACCCCGCGCGCCGAAATCGAAGGCGAGATGGGCGAGATGCAGGTCGGCCTGCAGGCGCGCCTGATGAGCCAGGCCCTGCGCAAGCTGACCGGCAACATCAAGCGTTCCAACTGCATGGTCATCTTCATCAACCAGCTGCGCATGAAGATCGGCAACATGATGCCCGGCCAGAATCCGGAGACCACCACCGGTGGCAACGCGCTGAAGTTCTACGCCTCGGTGCGCCTGGACATCCGTCGCATCGGCTCGGTGAAGAAGGGCGACGAGATCATCGGCAACGAGACCAAGATCAAGGTGGTCAAGAACAAGATGGCGCCGCCGTTCAAGGTGGTCATCACCGAAATCCTGTATGGCGAGGGCATCTCGCGCGAAGGCGAGCTGATCGACATGGGCGTGGACAACAAGCTGGTCGAAAAATCCGGCGCCTGGTACAGCTGCATGGGCGAGCGGATCGGGCAGGGCAAGGAAAATGCCCGCCAGTACCTCAAGGACAATCCGACCATGGCCGTGCAGCTTGAAGCGAAGCTGCGCGAGAAACTCGCACCCAAGGTCGTCGCCAAGGCCGCGCTGCCGGCCGAGGATGCCGAAGCCTGATGGCTGGATGGGGCCCGCGCAAGGATGCGGTGGAGCCGACGGCGTACCAGCGGGCCCTGGGCCTGCTGGTACGGCGGGAACACTCACGCAAGGAACTGGGCCGGAAGCTATCGGCCAAAGGCGTCGACCGTGAGGACGCCGACGAAGCACTGGAAAAACTCAGCCGGCAGGATTTCCAGAACGATGCCCGCTTTGCCGCCGCGCTGGCCCGGAGCCGCGCCAACTCCGGTTATGGCCCCATGCGCATACGCGCCGAGCTGGGCACCCACGCTCTGAACCGGGACGACGTCAGCCTCGCCCTGGAAGCATGTGATCGGGATTGGCAAGCCAGCGCCCGGGACATCATCAACCGGCGGTACGCCAGCAAGAACCTCGACGACCCGGTAGTCCGGCGCAAGGCGGTGGACTTCCTGCTACGGCGCGGATTCGACCAGAAGTGCGCCTATGCCGCCGTGCGCGCGGCCCCTGAGGACTTCACGGGCGAGGGCTGAGACGGTGGTGGCTCCTGCCTTATAATCGCGTCAGTGGTTACGATCCCGGGCGCTCTGAGTGGCCGGCGTTGCCGCACTTCTTCCCAGCCGACGCCTGAGTCCATGAAAAGCAGCGCCGAAATCCGCAAGGATTTCCTAGATTTCTTCGCCTCCAAAGGCCACACCATCGTGCCGTCCAGTTCGCTGGTACCGGGCAACGACCCTACGCTGCTGTTTACCAACGCCGGCATGGTGCAATTCAAGGACGTGTTCCTGGGCGCCGAGAAGCGCAGCTACAAGCGTGCTGCGAGCTCGCAGCGCTGCGTGCGCGCCGGCGGCAAGCATAACGACCTCGACCAGGTTGGCTACACCGCGCGCCACCACACCTTTTTCGAGATGCTTGGCAACTTCAGCTTCGGCGATTATTTCAAACGCGACGCAATCCACTTCGCGTGGGAATTGCTCACCGTGGTCTGGAAGCTTCCGGCCGAGCGCCTGCTGGTCACCATCTACCAGACCGACGATGAAGCCTTCGAGCTGTGGCACCGGGACATCGGCCTGCCGGCGGAGCGGATCATTCGCATCGGCGACAACAAGGGCGCGCCTTACGCATCCGACAACTTCTGGCAGATGGCCGACACCGGTCCCTGCGGTCCGTGCACGGAAATCTTCTACGACCACGGCGCGCATATACCCGGCGGTCCGCCGGGATCGGCCGACGAGGATGGCGACCGCTTCATCGAAATCTGGAACAACGTGTTCATGCAGTTCGACCGCCAGCAGGACGGCCGCCTCCTGCCGCTGCCTGCGCCATGCGTGGACACCGGCATGGGCCTGGAACGCATCGCCGCGGTCCTGCAGCACGTCCACAGCAATTATGAAATCGACCTTTTCCAGCATCTGATCGGTTTCGCCGCGACGCTGACCGGCACCAGCGACATGGACAGCAAGGCACTGCGGGTCATCGCTGACCATATCCGCGCGTGCTCCTTCCTGATCGTCGATGGCGTCATGCCTTCCAACGAAGGCCGTGGCTACGTGCTGCGGCGGATCATTCGCCGGGCCATCCGCTATTTCTGGAAGCTGGGCCCGCTGCAGCCGGACGGACAGTTCTGGCGGATGCTGCAGCCACTGATCGACATGATGGGCGTGGCCTATCCCGAACTCATCGCCAAGCGATCGCTGATCGAGAAAGCCTTGCGCGCCGAGGAAGCTGCGTTTGCGCAGACACTCGACGCCGGCATGGCGCGGCTGGAAAACGCGCTGGCTGTCGGCGGCGGCAGAATCGATGGGCAACAGTTGTTCCAACTGCACGACACCTTCGGTTGCCCGCCCGACTTGATCCTGGACATCCTGCGCGAGCGCGACCTCACTCCCGCCGAAGGTGCGCTGCCCCAGTACGAGCAGCTCATGGAGCAGCAGCGTGA
>JAYSXN010000371.1:0-9016 GCA_043717405.1 Gammaproteobacteria bacterium | reverse complement strand
GGTGCTTGCGTTCGGCTTGCTGACCCTTGGCTACTACTGGCTGACCTCGCGACGCGTGCGCGCCGTCGATGCATTCAGCCGAATCCGCAATTGGGGCTCGGCGCCCGCCCAATCCGCTCGCCTGCCCACAGCCGAGAATGCTACCGTTGCCTTTGGCAATCCCGAAGCGTCCACCATGCTCAGCGCATCGCATCGCGTATCGATGTTTCCAGCCCGCTCCGGTTCCCTGCGCCATCCCAACGCAGTGGATTCCACGCGAACCTTGAGACGGCGCAAGGCGCGCTGAGGGGCACTGACGGGGTGCATAGCCGCCCCGCCACCGCCGACCGATGATCGATCTCCACTGCCACATCCTTCCGGGCATAGACGACGGTGCTCCCGACTTGGCTACCGCCTTGCGCATGGCACGCATTGCCGCGGCCGACGGCATCACCTGCACGGCATGCACGCCGCACATCTATCCGGGCATGTACAACAACGACCGCGACTCGATCCTCTTAAGTGTTGCCGCGCTGCGCGCCGTGCTTGCCGAACAGGGCATCGTCCTGGAGTTGACCAGCGGCGCCGACACCCATCTCGCGCCGGACTTACTGGCATCGCTGGCAGCCGGAAAAATCCCGACTTTGAATGATTCGCGATACCTGTTGCTGGAGCCACCACACCACGTGGCTCCGCCCCGTTTCGAGGAATCGGTTTTCCAGCTCGTGGGCGCCGGCTACGTGCCTGTCCTGACCCATCCGGAACGGCTTAGCTGGATCGAGACCCATTACCCGGTGTTCGGCCGCCTCGTTGCGGCAGGCACGTGGATGCAGGTGACCTCGGGCAGCGTGACCGGTCGCTTCGGCAAGCGGCCGCGCTACTGGGCCGAGCGGATGCTCGATGAGGGGCTGGTGCATATCCTGGCCACGGATGCGCATCGCGACGATCGCCGTCCGCCGCTGCTGGCCGAAGGCCGTGATGCGGTTGCCAAACGCCTTGGCGATACCGAAGCGATGAACCAGGTTTTGGTGCGCCCCAGGGGCATCCTGGACAATCTTCCCGCAAGCGAGCTTCCGGCGCTTGTACGGCGTGCTGCGCCGGCCGCAGTTCCATTTTGGCAGCGGCTGACAGGCGGCGCATAATATTGCACCGGCAAAAAGGCGGGACATGAAAGCACTAATTTTTCGATGGCTGTCGCTAATGTTGCTTGCGCTCGGCCTGGCTGGATGCGCGAGCAGCGGCAACACGCTGGGCGACAGTTCGGCGTCGGTGGTCACCACCACGCTGCGACTACCTGCGCCCGATACGACAAGCAGCAGCGGCGCCTATGAAGGCGTGTCCGAATATCGCGTTGGCCCGCAGGATCTGCTCGAGATATCCGTGTTCGGATTGCCCGACCTGACCCGTTCGGTGAGAGTCAATTCTTCCGGACAGATTTCGCTGCCGCTGGCCGGAAGTTTCCAGGCCGGTGGCAAGACCATCCAGGAACTGGAGCAGATGATCGCTGCCAAGCTGTCGGAAGGCTACCTGCAGAACCCGCAGGTCAGCGTCTTCGTGAAGGAATACACCAGCCAGCGGGTGACCGTGGAGGGCGCGGTTGGCAAACCCGGTATCTATCCCATCACCGGCAAGACCACGCTGCTGCAGACCATCGCCATTGCCGAGGGGCTGAGCCCGCTGGCCAACCAGCGCGGCGTAGTGGTCTTCCGCATGATCAATGGCAAGAAGATGGCAGCGGTGTTCGACATCCAGGCAATCCGCGGCGGCCGCCTCGAGGATCCGCAGATCTATGGCGATGACATGGTCGTGGTGGACCAGTCGGGTTCGAAGACCGCATTGCGGCGCTTCATCGAGGCGGTGCCGGCCTTCGCCTTGTTCAGGGCGTTTTGAAATCGCAGTGCGCATTAATCTCACGGATGACCTGACCGATGCATGACCCCGGCTCCATCGAACGCGACGACGGCAACCGCTTGCCGGTATCGCGAGTGGACAACGCAACTCGCAGCCTGGCGCGCGTGCCATCCACGGCAGTATTTCCGCTCGAACTCCAGCAGCCGGTGCGGGATGCGGCCGATGAGCCGATTGACCTGATGGGCTACTGGCGCGTGCTGCGCAAGCACCGCTGGCTGGTGCTGTCGACGCTGGCCACGGTGTTGCTGGCAACCACTGTATTGACTTTGCTGAGCACGCCAATCTACCGCGCGACGACCTCGCTGCAGATTGACCGCGAAGCGCTGAAGGTTGTCGACTTCGAAGGCGACCAGCGGCCCGTCGAAAACGGCTCGGGCACCGACTTCTACCAGACCCAGTACGAACTCCTGCACAGCCGTGCGCTTGCGCAACGCGTGGTGAGCCAGACTGGGATGCTCAAGGATCCGGCGTATCAGCGCATGCACGGCGGTTCGCCGTTCGCAAGACTGCTGGGCCGCGACGCGGCAGACTCCGGCGCCGCACCTGCTCGCGGCGCCGCCGGGGTAGCAGCTGCCAACCGCGGAGCCGTGGATACCCTGCTCAATGCCATGACCATTGAGCCTGTGCGCAACTCGCGGCTGGTCCGCGTCAACGTCGACAGCCCGGATCCGGTGCTCGCCGCGCGGCTGGCCAACGCGGTCGCTGATGGCTTCATCGCATCCACGCTGGAGCGTCGCTTCGACGCCTCGACCTACGCCAAGAATTATCTGGAAGACCGGCTGCAGCAACTAAAGGTCAAGCTGGAAGATTCCGAGCGCGAGTTGGTGCAGTTCGCGGAAAAAGAACGCATCGTCAACGGCACCGAAGGGCAATCGCTGAGCGGCCAAAACCTCGGCGAGCTCAACACCAGCCTGGCCCAGGCGCAAGCGCAGCGCATTCGCGCGCAAGCGCGGTGGAACCAGGCGCGATCGGCGAGCGGTGCCAGCTTGCCGGCCGACATGCTCGCCGGCTCGATCATCCGCACGCTGCAGGAACGTCGCGCGCAACTGATGGCGCAGTACCAGGACAACCTGCGCGTCTACAAGCCTGCCTTCCCGTTGATGCTGCAGATGAAAGGGCAGATCGACGAGGTCGACAAGCAGATTGCCAACGAACTGGTCAGCATCCGCGCCTCGGTCAAGGCCGAATACGACGCGGCAGCCGCGCAGGAACAACTGCTCACCGGCAAGATGGGCGAGGTGCGCAATGACGTGCTCGACCTGCAGAACCGCAGCATCCGTTACAACATCCTCAAGCGCGAGGTGGACACCAACCGGCAGCTGTACGACGGACTGTTGCAGCGCTACAAGGAGATCGGTGTCGCCGGCGGCGTGTCCACCAACAATGTCTCGGTGGTGGATCGCGCCGAAGTGCCGACATCGCGTTACAAGCCCAGCTTGTCGAGCAACCTGAGCATGGCGCTGCTTGGCGGTCTGCTGCTCGGCATTGCCCTGGCGTTCCTGCTCGAGCACCTGGACGACACCGTGCGTGGCCCGGAGCAGGTGGAGGCGATGTTCAACCTGCCGGTGCTCGGCACCGTCCCCAAGCTCAAGCAACAGCAGCAGCCACTGCAGGCGTCCGCGGATTTGCGTTCGGCCTTTGCCGAGTCGTACCGTTCAGTGCGCACCGCGTTGCAATTTTCAACCGACGCCGGAGTGCCGCGCACCTTGCTGATCACCAGCGCCACGCCTGGCGAGGGCAAGACCACCACGGCGCTACTGCTGGCGCGCAACTT
The DNA here is from genome assembly GCA_043717405.1 of Gammaproteobacteria bacterium. Classification (GTDB taxonomy): domain Bacteria; phylum Pseudomonadota; class Gammaproteobacteria; order Xanthomonadales; family Xanthomonadaceae; genus Arenimonas. The sequence continues at coordinate 5,352 of JAYSXN010000371.1, read as the reverse complement.
CGCGCAACTCGGGCAACGGGTGTTGCTGATCGATGCCGACTTGCGCAATCCGTCACTGCACAAGCTGCTCAAGCTTGGCGCGGAGGCGGGGCTGTCCAACTATCTTGCCGGTGCCATGCCGGCGGTCGAAGTCATCCAGCCGGGCGGCGACGAAAACCTGTGGATCATCCGCAGTGGCCCCTTGCCGCCCAATCCCGCCGAGCTGTTGTCCAGCCACAAGATGAAATCGCTGCTGGACCTGGCCGCCGAACGCTATGACCAGGTCATCATCGACGGGCCACCGGTAATGGGCCTGGCCGATGCGCCGATCCTCGCGCACCTCGCCGCAGGCACATTGTTGATGGTGGCTTCGGGCAAGACGCGACGCGCACTTTTGCGGGCAGCATTGAAGCGCCTGGCGGCGGCGCGCGCACGCGTGATAGGCGGCGTCGTGACCATGTACGATTCCAGGCGGGCAGGGGTCAACTATGGTTACGGCGACTACGGGTATTACGAGTACGGCGCCGATCCGGTCAAGGCACTCCCGGCCGGCTAGGGCGCCTCGGCGGCCGCCTCCTCGAATGGCCGGGACAGCAGCTGCGTGATGGGGCGGCTCGCGCAGGTGACGATCGCCAGCGCATTGCTTGCGATAGCGCTATGGGTGTTGCTGACTGCCGGCTTGGCGCAGCTCTGGCAGGAACGTGACCCGGCGCGGGCGCTGTACTGGCAACCGCGCAACGCCGAGGCGTTGCTGCGCATCAACGAAACGGAAACCAGTTACGCCACGAAGGCCCGACGCGCACGCGCCGTTTTGCTGCAACGGCCGCTGGATGGACGCGCTTACCGGCAGCTGGCGCAGACCGAGGAGTCTTCCGGACGCATCGCCTCCGCGCGCCGCCTCTATGCAATTGCAAACCGCCGCGACCCGCGCGATCGCCTGGCGCTCGCCTGGCTCGCCGACGATGCGCTGGCGCATGGCGCCGCCGCCGGTGCAATGGCTCGTGCCGATCGACTGCTGCGCATGGATCCGTTCCTGCTAAAGCCAGGTTACGAGGTGCTTGCCAAGCTGACGGCTTCGGAATCGTTTCGCCGGGAATTGAGCACCGTGCTCAGCGCTGGCGCGCCGCCGTGGCGATCGGAATTCCTGGCCACCTGGGCCGCGGCAAACAGCACTCCGGACGCGGCACTAGACGCAACCTTTTCCGAGCTTGCGCGCTCGCACACGGGCCTGGCCCCTTGGGAGCGCGATGCCTGGGCCGAGCGCCTGCTCCGTGAGCAACGCTGGAACGCCGCATGGACGACCTGGGCGCGCACGCTGGCGATTCGCGCACGACCGGGTCAGGTTTTCAATGGCTCGTTCGAAAGCGAGCCGCATGGCGTGTTCGACTGGGTGCTCGGCTCGCCAGCAGGGGCAAGCATCGATCGCGCCGATGGCGGGGCAGGCAGCGCATTGCGGGTCGAATTCTACGACCAGCGCGTCGGCTTCGATGATGTGTCGCAGTTGTTGCTGCTTGCGCCGGGGCGTTACCGGTTCGATGCACGCGTGCGCCTGGACGAGTTGCGCAGCGACGGTTCACTGGTATGGACGCTGGGTTGCGAATCGCCGCAACGTGCCTCGCTCGGCAGCGGTGCGCCGCTGCGCGGCACTTCGCCATGGCATGAGTATTCGTTTGAATTCACGGTGCCGGCGAGTTGCCCCGCTCAACGCCTGGCCTTGCAACTGCAGGCGCGCGTGGCGAGCGAAAAGCAGATTGCCGGAGTCGCCTTCCTCGACGACGTGCGTGTCACGCCGGTCAGCGCGGCGGCAGCACGCCTGCCCGATTCGCTGACGCCCTCCGTTGTGCCGGCACCCACCGCAGACGACATTCGCGCAACGCTCGAAGCAAGCCCCTTCGTCAACCTCGTGCGTGCAAACGTTGGTCTTAATCCGAACGAAGCCGGCAATCGCGATGCCGACGTCCCCGTGGGTCCCTGAGTGGGATTTTCCGTCGCCTTCGCAACGCTGTTGTTACTGGCCCTGGTCGGTGGCGGCAGCCCGTGGGCCGTGGGCGACGTGCTGTCCGCGCTACTGGCAGTCGTGCTCGTGTACTGGGCTTTTCTACGTCAGCTCACCGGCAAGTCCGCGCGCTGGCAACGTATGGAATGGGGCGCGCTGGCGGTGTTCGCACTGCTGATGGTGACGCAAGCATTGCCACTGCCCGCCGCGGCCTGGATGTCGTTGCATGGCGGACCTGCGCTGGCCAAGGACCTCGCCGCCGCGAGCGTTTCGCCGACGTGGCGGACACTGGGCGTCGATCCGCCAGCCCTGTTCCGTCGACTTGCCGCTTTGCTGCCGGCGCTCGCGCTGCTGGTGTGCGTGCGCGGCTTGTCACCAGTGGCGGTTCGATGGCTGCTGCGTGGCTTGCTGCTGTTTGGTTGCGTATCGGTATTGTTTGGCATCGCGCAGGCTGGTGGTGGGCCGGACTCGCCGCTGCGGCTTTACGCCTTCCACAACCGCGTTGGTGCATTGGGATTTTTCGCCTATCGAAATGCGCAGGCCACTTTCCTGATGATGTTCCTGCCCATCGCATTCGCGCAGCTGTATTCGATCAACGGTCACTCCCCTGCGCGCGTTGCGCTGCGCCAGGCGGCCGTGGCCTGCGCGATGGCATTGCTGCTGCTGGGCCTGGCCATGACCTATTCGCGCGCAGGCGTTGTGCTCGGTGCGGCAACGATGGTGGCGTGCGTGCTGTTGATCCGGCCCTTGCGTGGACAGCCTGGCGCGGCGCGGGCAAGGCTGGCGATGGTCGCCGGTTGCCTCGCCGGCGGCGTGCTGGTGCTTGGCTATGCGTTGAGCGGCCTGCTCGAACGCCATGGCGAGGGCTTGCTCAGCGATGCACGCTGGGATCTTTATCGCGGCATCGGGGCTTATGCGTTCGCCTGGTTGCCGGTCGGCGCGGGTCTCGGATCTTTCACTCAGGTCTTCCAGGACTCTGCGCAGAACCAGGCGCTCGCTGGTGCCTACTTCAACCAGGCGCACAACGACTGGTTGCAGCTGACCCTTGAACTGGGCGCGCTGTTCTGGGTACTGGCGGCAGTTGGCCTGACCGTGGCCGGGCGTGCCGCGCAACGTGTCTGGATGACGCCCCGTCCGGCCAACGACCTCGGCCTGGTACTTGCCGCGCGCGCCGCCAGCGTGTCGCTGCTGGCAGCCATGGCGCACGCCTGCTTCGATTACACCTTGCACAGCGGCGCGAACCTGGCGTTGTTCGCTTTTCTCGCCGGGCTGCTCTTGCGCGTGGCCCAGGTCGACCTGCCGGCGTTTTCCCCCGCACTGTCCCCGGCGCTGTCCCAAGGTAGGAGATCACCGGCCGCGCCCAGCAGTTACAATCGGCCCTGACTTATCGCCCAGGGCTCGTGGCATGACCAACGCCGCTTCATCTACCGCCAAGCGCAGCGCACTCGACAAACTCTACGGCTCCGCCAGCGAGGCCTTGCACGGCGTATTGAAAGACGGGCAAACGCTTGCCGTCGGCGGTTTTGGCCTGTGCGGCATTCCGGAAGCATTGATCGCCAGCCTGCGCGACAGTGGCGCGCAACAACTGACGGTGATTTCCAACAATGCCGGCGTCGATGGTTTCGGGCTCGGCATGCTGCTGGCCACGCGGCAGATCCGCAAGATGATTTCTTCCTACGTGGGTGAGAACAAGGAATTCGAGCGCCAATACCTCGCTGGTGAACTGGAGCTCGAGTTCAATCCGCAGGGCACGCTGGCCGAGCGCCTGCGTGCAGGTGGCGCCGGTATCCCGGCCTTTTATACGCGCACCGGCTACGGAACGATCGTTGCGCAAGGCAAGGAAACGCGCGAATTCGACGGGCAGCACTACGTCATGGAAACCGCGCTCAAGGCCGATGTGTCGCTGGTCAAGGCGTGGAAGGCCGATCGCGCCGGCAATCTGGTCTTTCGCAAGACCGCGCGCAATTTCAATCCGGCAGTGGCGATGGCCGGTGCGGTATGCGTGGTGGAGGCGGAGATCATCGTGGAGGTGGGCGAGATCGAGCCTGACGCGGTGCACTTGCCCGGCATTTACGTCGATCGGCTCGTGCACAACCCGACGCCTGAAAAACGCATAGAACAGCGCACTGTCCGCGCCTGATCCATCGCTATAACATTTTCACTCAAGGAAACCGACATGGCCTGGACCCGCGACGAAATGGCGCAGCGCGCCGCGCAGGAGTTGAGCGATGGCGCTTACGTCAACCTCGGCATCGGCCTGCCGACACTGGTTGCCAACCACATCCCGGCCGACATGGATGTCTGGCTGCAATCGGAAAACGGATTGCTCGGCATCGGCCCATTTCCGACCGACTCCGAAGTGGACGCCGACCTGATCAATGCCGGCAAGCAAACGGTCACCGCGCGCGCTGGTGCGAGTTACTTCGGTAGCCATGATTCTTTCGCGATGATCCGCGGCGGGCATATCGACCTGGCCATCCTCGGCGCGATGCAAGTGACCTGCGACTGCGACCTGGCCAACTGGATGGTCCCCGGCAAGATGGTGAAGGGCATGGGCGGCGCGATGGACCTGGTCGCCGGCGTCAAGCGCGTGGTCGTGCTGATGGAGCACGTGGCCAAGGATGGCGGGCACAAGATCCTCGGCAAGTGCACCTTGCCACTGACCGGCGTCGGCGTGGTGGATCGCATCATCACCGAGCTAGCAGTTTTCGATGTCACCGAAGCGGGTTTGCGCCTGGTCGAATCGGCGCCTGGCATCGGTGACGAGGAGCTGCGCGAAAAAACCGGCTGCCCGTTCCAGCGCGCTGCCTGAGTCAGTCCAGCAAGCGCAGCGATTCGCGCAGCGTCAGGACGGCGCGGTCGCCGCGACACCAGTAGCCCGGCGTCCGCGAAAAATAAGCGGTGTCGAACCTGCGCGGATCATCGTCGTCGTGCATGAAGCCCAGCGGCATCGACGGAAAGGCGGCGGTGCAGGCGAGCATGCCGGGCTGACCGGTTACCGGCAGGTTGTTTTCATCGAGCACTTCCACCTTCATGCCCAGCCCGCGTGCGGAAATTTCCCCCGCGTAGACCGGCAACACCGGCGCGCCCAGCGCGAAGCAGGCGAGGGTGTCTTCACCGGTGCTGATCGGCGCCAGCATCAGCCGCGCCTTGACGTCGCGATAGACGTAATCGTAGCTCGAGGCGGACAGCGTCGAGCCTGCGGTGAGCATTGTCTTCAGCGAGCTGAGCCGATGCGTTTCGCGTGGCACGTTGCCTGCGGCGGCCGCGGCATCGAGCCAATGCCCGTGCACGCCGAGCACGGTGATGGCGTAATCGTCCACCAGGGTCCATAGCTCAGCATCGTCCGGGCGCAGGTCACGGCCGGCATGCAGCAC
>JAYSXN010000038.1:0-2411 GCA_043717405.1 Gammaproteobacteria bacterium | reverse complement strand
AGCGCACTTCCTCGGCGAACATCCCTGGATGCCCTACCACGGCTTCGTCCGCGACCTGCTGGCCGCCTGCGTCGGCGCGCAGCCCGGCGAAGTCGTGGCGATGAATTCCCTGTCGGTGAACCTGCACCTGATGATGGTCAGCTTCTATCGGCCGAGCCCGCAACGGCACGCGATACTAATCGAGGCTGGTGCATTTCCGTCCGACCGATATGCCGTGGAATCGCAGTTGCGCTTCCATGGTTTCGACCCGGCGACATCGTTGATCGAGCTGGCGCCGGATGCAGCTGACGGCATAGTTTCCATGGAAGCCATCGAGCGCGTGTTGCACGAGCGCGGACACGAAATTGCACTGGTGCTGTGGCCGGGTGTGCAATATCGCAGCGGCCAGGCGTTCGACATCGGACAGGTGACGCGGATGGCCCATGCGGCCGGCTGCAGCGCCGGCTTCGACCTGGCGCACGCAATCGGTAACCTGCCATTGCAGTTGCACGACAGCGGCGCCGATTTCGCGGTGTGGTGCAGCTACAAGTATCTGAACTCAGGTCCGGGCGCCGTTGCCGGCTGCTTCGTGCACGCCCGTCATGCGCATAGCGACCGGCCGCGGTTCGCCGGCTGGTGGGGACACGACCAGACCACGCGCTTTCGCATGTCGCCGCAGTTCATTGCCAGTCCGGGCGCGGAAGGCTGGCAGCTGAGCAACCCGCCCATCCTTGCACTCGCGCCGCTGCGGGTGTCGCTGGAAATATTTGCACGCGCTGGCATGCATCGCCTACGGGCAAAATCCGAAGGCCTGACCGGCTTTCTCGACAGTCTCATCCGCGAACGGCTGCCGGACGTATTGCAGGTCGTCACGCCGGCCGACCCTGCGCAGCGCGGCTGCCAATTGTCCCTGCGCGTCGTCGGCGGACGCGATCGTGGTCGGGCCTTGTTCGCGGCACTCGGCGCCCAAGGCATCGTCGGCGACTGGCGCGAGCCGGACGTCATCCGCATTTCCCCAGCGCCGCTGTACAACCGTTACGCGGACGTGGTGCGTTTTGCCCAGGGCGTCAGTGCCTGGGCCGACGAATGATTCCAGCTACGTCCTAGAAGCGAAACTCGCTATGCAGGCCCCATAGGCTCAGGTCGGCGTCGCCGGCCTTGAACCGGGTGTAGCCGAAGCCCACGCTGGAGCGCTTGCGCCAGCTGTAATCGATCGATCCGCCAGCGTACCAATCGCGACCGGAGTCGCTGCCGGACACTTGCTGCAGTCCATCGGATATCCGACTGTCGGAATTCCACGCGAACACACCGGCGCGACCCTGCAGGCTCCACCGAGGCGACAGATCCTTGTTGAAATCAACCCCGGCGTTCCAGCCACCGACCTTGCTGTCGACGTCGAACGTGGTTCCGCCCACGCTCGCCTGGTCCTTGAACTTGCTGAAATAGGTGTGGCCCACTTCCACGCCGAACTGGCCCCAGCGGTAGCCGAAGTTTGAATTGCTCGACAGGCTGCTATCGCCGAGGTCGCCCTGGCTGATCGAGCCGACGCCCGTGAGCCCGTTATAGACCCAGCCGGTTTTTTCCCGCGCGAGCACCGGCCCGCAGCACAAGGCGGCAAGCATGGCGCCGACCATAAGTTTCGATTTCATTGCAGTCCTCTGGGCGGCTTAGTGGCACCAAGTGTATGTGGCGTCCGCTGAACCGCTGGTCTCCGAACGTATAATCGACTCCTGAGTACCAACGAGGCATCGCATGCAGTCTTCCCCGGGCCGGACCATCACCATTGCCGGCGCGGGCCTGGCCGGATCGCTGCTGGCCTGCGTGCTCGCGCGTGCGGGCTGGGAAGTGCAGGTATTCGAAAAACGCCCCGACCCGAGGCTGCGCGCGCTGGAAGGGGGGCGTTCGATCAACCTGGCACTCGCCGAACGCGGCTTGCACGCCTTACGCCAGGCCGGCCTGGAAAACGCGGTCATGGACCAGGCGGTGATGATGCGCGGACGCATGGTGCATGCCGCCGACGGCAGCCTGCAGTTGCTGCGCTATGGCAAGGATGACAGCGAGGTCATCTGGTCGGTGCATCGCGGCCGCTTGAACATCGCGCTGCTCGACGCCGCGCAAGCGGCCGGCGCTCGGCTGGAATTCGATTCGCGGCTGGAAGCGGTGGACTTTGATGCGCGCCGCCTGCGCATTGTCAACGACCACACCCGCAAAACCCGCGACCTCGATTTCGAAGCGGTGATCGGCGCCGATGGCGCTGGCTCCGGGCTGCGCGAGGCCATGCGGTCGCAGCTCGCCTTGGGAGAAACATTCCAGCCGCTCGGGCATGGCTACAAGGAGCTGGAAATTCCGCCCGGCCCCGACGGCGGCTTCCAGCTCGAGCCCAATGCTTTGCACATCTGGCCGCGCGGCGGTTTCATGTGCATTGCCTTGCC
>JAYSXN010000370.1:0-3079 GCA_043717405.1 Gammaproteobacteria bacterium | reverse complement strand
CATCGGCAAGCAGCCGCTCGGCGGCAGCTTGTTCCTTGCCCTGCACCTTGTAACCGCCCAGACGCAGCACAGACTGCGGAGTCAGGCCGAGGTGCGCGCACACCGGAATGTCGCGCGAAGACAGGAAATTTATGGCCTCGAGCAAGAGCCCTGCGCCTTCGAGCTTGACCATGCTCGCGCCGCCTTCCGCCAGCATGGGTATTGCGGCCTCGAGGGCGCGCTCGCCGGTGGCGTAGCTCTGGAACGGCATGTCGGCGATGAGCAGCGCGTTGCGCAAACCGCGTGCCACGCATGCGCTGTGGTAGACGATGTCGGCCACGGTCACCGGCAACGTGCTTCTGTGTCCCTGGATCACCATGCCGAGCGAATCGCCGACCAGCACTACGTCGACACCATTGGCATCGAGCACCCGCGCGAAACTTGCGTCATAGGCGGTGAGTGAGACGATGCGTTCCCCGTTGGCCTTCATCTGCCGCAATCGCGGTACGGTTATGGCGGGGCGCGGCGTGGCTTTGCTTGAGTCTGCGTACATGCGCTTGCCTTTGGCCTAGTCGATCGGGACGATGCCGGCCGCATCGATGGCGGCAAGAAGTTCATTGACGCTGCCGAGGCCGGGCACCTGCACGGCGCCGGCAATTTCGGCGAGCGGCACCAGCACGAAGGCGCGCTCATGCAGATGTGGATGTGGAAGGTGCATGCCGGGCTCGTCGATCTGTTCCACGCCGAAGGTCAGCAGGTCCAGGTCGATGCTGCGCGGGCCCCATTTTTCGCCCTCGCTGCGGACCCGGCCAAAACGTTCCTCGATTTCCAGCAGGAAGTCGAGCAACACCCGTGGCGCCAGGCGCGTCTGCAACTCGAGGACTGCGTTGATGAAGTCGGGCTGATCGGTATTGCCCCAGGCGGGCGTGCGATAGAAGCGCGACTGCGCGCGGATGCTGGTCTGCGGCAACGAATCTATCGCCCATGTCGCCTCGGTCAGCGTGGTTTCAACATCGCCCATGTTGCCGCCGATGCCGACGTAGGCGCGGACGGATTCCCGCACCGGGTCGATCATTCCGAAATTCCCGCTGGCTGCATCGAACCTGGCGCGCGACGGCGGCGGCGCTTACGAGGGACGTGTTCGGGGTCTATGTCGCCAGGCTCCATCGGGTGACCACGGCTTGATTCCAGCGTCTGGGCAAGGTGTTCAGGCGTTTGCAGCTGCGCCTCGCGCCAAAACGCGACGTCGTCGGCGATCTCGGGACTGCCGCCCATGCGCAGCTCGAGGAAATCGAAGGCGGCGCGGAAACGTGGATGTGCCAGCAGCCGGAATACGCGCTTGCGCAGGCGCTGGGTGAAGCGCGGCTGCAGAAGCCAGATTTCCTGCATCGGCAGCGAAAACCGCCGCGGCAGCGCGATGCGCTCGGCCTGGTGCAGTGTGACCCGGTCGGCGGCACGCTGCTGCGCAACCAGCGGATCGACGCCGCTTTTCTGCAGCACTGCCAGCTCGCGGCAATAGGCCGGCCACAGCAATGCGGCGAACAGGAAAGCCGGGGTCACCGGCTTGTCTTCCGCGACGCGCGCATCGGTACTGCGCAGCGCCTGCATCAGGGTTGAACGCAGCGAGCCATTGCGGTTGGTCAGCAGCGCCTTGTCGGTCTCGGGAAACAGCACCGGCAACAGGCCGTGCCGCTCCAGCGCCAGGAAACTGCTCTCGGCATGGCCGGCCATGAACATCTTCAGGCATTCATCGAACAGGCGCGCCGGCGCAGAACCGGCGAGCAGTGGCGCAAGCCTCGGGATGGGCTCGGCCGCCGCGGCATCGATGGAAAAATCGAGCTTTGACGACAGCCGCACTGCACGCAGCATGCGCACGGGGTCTTCGCGGTAGCGCGCTTCCGGGTCGCCGATCAGCTTGAGCACGCGCGCCTGCACGTCCTCGAAGCCGCCGACATAATCGCGCACCGAGAAATCCTCGATGGCGTAGTACAGCGCGTTGGCGGTGAAGTCGCGACGCACCGCGTCGTCCTCGATCGTGCCATAGACGTTGTCGCGGCTCAGGCGGCCTTCACTGACGGTTTCGCGATCGCCGCTGCCATCATCTTCATTGGCGCGGAAGGTAGCCACTTCGATGATCTCGCGGCCATAGACGACATGCGCGAGGCGAAAGCGGCGGCCGATCAGCCTACAGTTGCGGAACAGGGACTTGACTTGCTCGGGCGTCGCATTCGTTGCGACGTCATAATCCTTGGGGTGGCCGCCGATCAGCAGGTCGCGCACGGCGCCACCGACAAGGTAGGAGGCGAAGCCGCCTTCGCGCAGCCGGTACAGCACTCGCAATGCGTTGGGACTGATGTCCTTGCGCGATATGCCGTGCGCATCCCGTGGAACGATGCGCGGCGCGCGCAAACTTGCAGTACTGAAATCCGTCATGGGGTCTCGGGGTTGGAGCCTGTCCAACCGGAAGAGTCGCCGGTCGTGCCTAGGCGACGGGTGGTCGAGCCGCTATACTAGCCTGCGCCACCGGTGCAATCCATGCGCTCCCTTCGTCTAGTGGTCCAGGACACGGCCCTCTCAAGGCTGGAACACGAGTTCGAACCTCGTAGGGAGCGCCACCGTCTTCCACTGCGGAAACCCTGATGCCCTTCGTCGTCGTCGAGAACTGCATACGCTGCAAATACACCGACTGCGTCGAGGTCTGCCCGGTCGATTGCTTCCATGAAGGTCCCAACTTCCTGGTCATCGACCCCGATGAATGCATCGACTGCACGCTTTGCGAGCCAGAATGCCCGGCCAAGGCGATCTATCCCGAAGACGATGTGCCAGCCGGCCAGGAGGGCTACATTGCCCTCAATGCCGAGCTGTCCAAGCAGTGGCCGGTGATCACCTTGCGCATCGAAGCGCCAGCCGATGCCGCCGAATGGGATGGCAAGACCGGCAAGCTCGCCGAGCTCAAGCGCTGATCAGCCGCGACCCGCAGCCGCAACCGGTAAAAAAAGCCGCTCTTCCGAGCGGCTTTTGTTTTTCGGCCGAGCCTCAGGGCTAGAGCTTCGTCTTGACGATGGCCAACAGCTCAGCGGCCGGCCCTGCGAGCAGTATC
>JAYSXN010000369.1:0-3094 GCA_043717405.1 Gammaproteobacteria bacterium | reverse complement strand
ATCGCAAGGGCTTGAATCGCCTCGGCGGCGGGCTCTCGCTAGGCGCGCTGACCGACCAGGACAAGGCGCACATCATCATCGCGGCCAACCTGCAGGTTGATTTCTTGGCGGTGTCATTCTGCCGTTCCGCGCAGGACATGCACGAGGCACGCGCGCTGGCCGTTGCCGCCGGCAGCGATGCGGCGCTGGTAGCCAAGATCGAACGTGCCGAAGCCATCGAGAATCTGGTCGAGATCACCATTGCCTCCGACGTGGTGATGGTGGCGCGCGGCGACCTGGGCGTGGAGATCGGCGATGCCGAATTGCCCGGCCTGCAGAAGAAGATCATCCGCACCGCGCTCGAGCACAATCGCGTCGTGATCACGGCAACGCAGATGCTGCAGTCAATGGTGGACAACCCGATCCCCACGCGCGCGGAAGTGCTGGACGTGGCCAACGCGGTGATCGACGGCACCGATGCGGTCATGCTGTCGGCGGAGACAGCGTCTGGCAGCCACCCGGTGAAGGCGGTGGAAGCGATGGTGCGCATCTGCCTTGGCGCCGAGCGCCAGTTCGACCGCGACACTGATTTCGGCGAAGCGCAACGCAACCTGCAGCGCGCCGACCAGGCGATCGCGATGGCCGGAATGTTCCTGGCCGAGCACATCAAGGTGCGCGCCTTGCTCGCGATGACCGAGTCCGGCGGCACCGCGCGCTTTCTCTCCCGTTTCCGTTCGTCCGTACCCATATTCGGCTTGTCGCGACACGATGGCGCCCGTCGCAAAATGGCGATGATGCGCGACGTGTTTCCGATCCCTTTCGACAGCCGTGGCCTGCCCACCCGCGAGGCGGCGCGCGGCGCCATCAAACAGCTGTTCGGGCTGGGCTTGCTGGCCGAGGGCGACCGGGTACTGATCACCAGTGGCGACCACATGGAAGTGCACGGCACGACCAACACACTGCGCCTTTTGCAGGTGGGACCGGCCGGCATCGCGCACGGCCTGGGCGAGTTGTAGCCGGGGCTGGCGGCCCTTGCCTGGGCTATAATTGCCGGTCCTGAAACCGCTTGGAAGCAACCATGAGCATTGACCTACTCGCTGAAACCGCGCAAGCCATGGTGGCAGCCGGAAAAGGCATCATCGCCATCGATGAGTCCAACACCACGATCAAGAAGCGCTTCGACAGCGTCGGAATCGAGTGCACTGAAGAAAACCGCCGCGCCTATCGCGAAATGCTGCTGACCACGCCCAATGTGAGCCAGCATATTTCCGGCGCGATCCTGTATGACGAGACGCTTCGCCAGAAGACGCGCGATGGCGTGCCCTTCACCCAGGTGATGCGCGAGAACGGCATCCTTCCGGGAATCAAGGTCGATCGCGGCCCGCAGCCGCTCGCCGGTTTCCCGGGCGAGGTCGTTACCGAAGGCCTCGACGGATTGCGCGAGCGATTGAAGGAATACGCACAGCTCGGCGCCCGTTTCGCCAAGTGGCGCGCAGTGATCAACATCGGCGACGACATTCCGTCGGGCACCTGCATCGAGGCCAACAGCCACATGCTTGCGCGCTATGCCGCGCTCTGCCAGGAAGCGGGCATCGTGCCGATGGTGGAGCCGGAAGTGTTGATGGACGGCGACCACGATATCGACGTCTGCTACGAGGTCACCGAGGTGACGTTGCGCTCGTTGTTTGCGGCTTTGTACGACCACAACGTGATGCTCGAGGGCACGATCCTCAAGGCCAGCATGGTCGTTTCCGGCAAGGACTGCCCGGAGCAGGCGAGTGTCGATGAAGTTGCCGAACTGACGCTGCGTTGTCTGAAGAGCACGGTGCCGGCAACGCTGCCGGGCATCGTTTTCCTGTCCGGTGGCCAGTCCGACGAAGCCGCGACCGCGCATTTGAACGCGATGAACCAGATGGGCCCGCTGCCCTGGCCGCTGAGCTTCAGCTATGGGCGCGCCATGCAGACTGCGGCGCTGAAGCTGTGGTCGCAAGACCTCACCGGCAACATCGCCGTCGCGCAGCAGATGGTTTTCGCCCGAGCGCGCGACAATGGCCTAGCGGCCTTGGGCCAGTTCCGCGCCTGAACACTAGTCTGTGAGTCCCGAGCCGCCCGTCCGGGCGGCTTTTTTTATGCGCGCTGAATACATCCGCAGCCGTTCCTCCAGTCGAGTTTGATTGCACTTGCTGATAATGTCCTAAGCAATTATATTGACGGCCATGAAAACCGTCGACAGTTCCGATTTCGGCTATATCGTTTCCGATGTGACGCGCCTGCTGCGGCGGGTGTTCGATCGGCGGGCGGCACGCCTGGACCTCACCCGCGCGCAATGGCTGGCGTTGAGCCGCATCGCGCGTTCGCAGGGGCTGACCCAGGCTGAGCTCGCGCAAGAACTCGATCTGGAGCCAATCGCCGTCGGTCGCGTCATCGACCGGCTCGAGGCATCGGGCTTCATCGAGCGCCGTGCCGACCCCGATGATCGTCGCTGCTGGCGCCTGCACCTGGCCAGCAAGTCAGCCGACGTGATGGCCACCATGAAAAAAATTGCCGCAGCGCTGCGCAGCGAAGTGCTGGCCGGCGTAGCGCCAGAGGACCTGGCGACGACGATGCGCGTACTCGCCCAAGTGAAGGACACATTGAACCGACTGGATCGCGATGACCGCCAGGCGGCTGCGCGCGGCAGGAGCCTGGCATGAAGGATCAGATGAAGGCTGCGGCGGGGCGCGTGCCGCTATGGCTGTGGATCGCCGGGCCCTTGCTGGTGCTGGGTTTCTTCGGCTGGGAATGGTTCCACTCCAGCCGCATGGTTGAAACCAACAACGCCTATGTCAAGGCTGACCGCGTGATGATATCTGCGCAGGTATCTGGGCGAGTGGTGCAGGTGGCTGTTGGGCAGAACGAGGTGGTGCGCAAGGGCCAGCTGCTATTCAAGCTCGACCCGCAGCCGCTGCGCAACGTCCTCACCGAGGCCGAAGCCAGGTTGGCGCAAATCCAGAACACCGCTAACGCCAGCCGTGCGCAAGTGCGCGGCGCCGGCAGCTCGATCGCGGCTGCCAGCGAGACCGAAAGCTGGGCGCGCAAGGACCTGGCGCGCATGCAGGATCTTGCGGCGCGGCAA
>JAYSXN010000368.1:0-3130 GCA_043717405.1 Gammaproteobacteria bacterium | reverse complement strand
TGGCGCCGGTGTAGATCTGCCGTGGCCGCCCGATCTTGTTCTCCGGATCGGTCTGCTGCTCGAGCCAATGTGAAACCCAGCCGGCGGTGCGCGCGATGGCGAACATCACCGTGAACATCTCGCGCGGGATGCCGAGCGCCTTGTAGATGATGCCGGAGTAGAAATCCACGTTCGGGTACAGCTTGCGCTGGATGAAGTAGTCGTCCTTCAGCGCTGCTTCCTCAAGTCGCAGCGCTACCTCGAGCATCGGATCGTTGACGCCCAGTTCGGCGAGCACCTCATGCGTCATCTCGCGGATGATGGTCGCGCGCGGGTCGAAATTCTTGTACACGCGATGACCGAAACCCATCAGTCGGAAGCCGGAATTCTTGTCCTTGGCGCGATGAATCGCGGTAGCGACGTTATCGGGTTTGCCAATGTCGGCCAGCATGTCGAGCACCGCTTCATTGGCGCCGCCGTGGGCTGGTCCCCACAGGGCCGCAACGCCGGCAGCCACGCAGGCGTACGGGTTCGCGCCGGTGGAGCCGACCAGGCGCACGGTCGAGGTCGATGCATTTTGTTCGTGGTCGGCGTGCAGGATGAATAACAGGTCGAGCGCGCGCGCAGCGACCGGCTTGAGCGCGAGTGGTTCGCTGGGCACCTCGAACATCATGTGCAGGAAACGATCGACGTACTCGAGGTTGTTGCGCGGATAACGGATCGGCCAGCCGATCGAATAGCGATGGCAGGCCGCGGCAATGGTAGGCACCTTGGCCAGCAAGCGGATGCCTGCCAGACGGCGCTGGGCCGGATCCTCGAGGTCAAGGTCGCCGTGATAAAACGCGGCCAGCGAGCCCAGCATGCCGGTCATCATCGCCATCGGGTGCGCGTCGTGCCGGAACCCGTAAAGGAAAGTACGGAAGGCCTCGTGCATCATCGTGTGATGCGTCACTTCGTGCTCGAACTTGCCGAATTCCTCGGTGGTCGGAAGCTCGCCGTGCATCAGCAGGTAGCTGACTTCAAGGAAATTCGATTGCTTCGCCAGCTGCTCGATCGGGTAGCCGCGATACATCAGGATGCCGGCATCGCCGTCGATGTAGGTGATCGCGCTGCGGCAACTCGCCGTGGACATGAAGCCCGGGTCGTAGGTGAAGTTGCCGGTTTCCTTGTACAGCTTGCCGATGTCGATGCAGGGCGGGCCCAGCGTGCCGGTGTGCACGGGAAGATCGATGCTTTTTTCGCCAGCGGTGAGGATCACGCTCTGGTTGTCAGACACGACAGGCTCCTGGAATTGCGGTACGCCAGCGTCCCGATGGCCGCCAGCGACGCGTGCGACCCATGCCAGGGCCGCCGGTCAGGGCGCAAGTATCGCATATGGCATTTCGTGCCGGCGTCAGGTTTTTGTCATCCGCGGATGCGACGACGGCCGCAAGGGCGGCCGTCGTGTGCAACAGCTTTGCGCCCGCGCTTACTCCGCGGTTTCAGCCTTGACGGCTTCTTCCTTGGCGGCTTCCGGCTTGGCGGCGCCATAGCGCTTGCGGAATTTGTCGACCCGGCCGCTGGTGTCCATCAGCTTTTGCTTGCCCGTGTAAAACGGATGCGACGCCGATGACACCTCGACCTTGACCAGCGGGTACTCATTGCCGTCTTCCCACTTGATCTTCTCCTTGCTGGTCAGCGTGGAGCGCGTGAGGATGATGAAATCTGAGGTGACGTCCTGGAAGACGACGTCATGGTACTTGGGATGGATATCGGCTTTCATCGAAAGCTCCGCGGTGATCGTGGAAAAGACCCTGATTATAGGCATCGACGACCTGGCCGCGCAAGGGTTTCAAGCACCTGCGAAGCGCACCGCGCTGCCGACCCAGCGCGCGACCACCCGCTCGGCCAGCGCCGGCGAGTGCTCCAGCAGCAGATCGGCGGCCGCATGCACCGCCGGCAGCAGTTCGGCATCGCGCAACAAGTCGGCTATGCGGAAGCCGGCAATACCGGTCTGCCGGGTCCCCAGCAATTCACCCGGGCCGCGCAATTGAAGGTCCTTCTCAGCGATGAGGAACCCATCGGTGGTCTGGCGCATCACCTCCAGCCGCTGCCTGGCCATCATCGACAGCGGCGGCTTGAACAGCAGCACGCAGCTGGACGCCTGCGCGCCCCGACCGACGCGGCCGCGCAACTGATGCAATTGTGCCAGTCCAAGGCGCTCGGCGTTTTCAATAACCATAAGGCTTGCGTTCGGCACATCGACCCCGACTTCGATCACTGTCGTTGCCACCAGCAGTTGCAAATCACCGTTCTTGAACTGCGCCATCACCGATTGTTTTTCCGCCGGCCGCATGCGCCCGTGCAACAAGCCCACGCGCAATCCAGGCAAGGCCAGCGTCAGCGCCTCGAAAGTGCTTTGCGCCGCCTGCGCATCGATGCGCAAGCCAGCGCCGGGCTCGGGCTCGGCGGTACTTTCGTCGATGAGCGTGCACACCCAGTACACCTGCCGGCCTTGGGCGCAGGCCACGCGGATGCGCTGCACGATCTCGTCGCGACGGGCTTCGGGAATCCCCACCGTCGTCACCGGCGTGCGTCCAGGCGGCATTTCATCGATCACTGACACATCCAGGTCCGCGTACGCCGACATGGCCAGCGTGCGCGGGATGGGCGTGGCAGTCATCACCAGCTGATGCGGCACGCGCTCACCGGTCAAGCCCTTGTCGCGCAGGGACAGGCGCTGGTGCACGCCGAAGCGGTGCTGCTCGTCGATGATGGCCAGCGCGAGCGAATGGAAGGCGACCTGGTCCTGCATCAGCGCGTGGGTGCCGACCACCACTTGGGCGGTACCCGCGGCAATCTGGCCAAGCACCGCGCTGCGCGCCTTACCGGTTACCTTTCCCGCCAGCCAGGCAACCTGGATCCCCATCGGCTCGAACCAGGCGCGGAAGCTATTGAGGTGTTGCTCGGCCAGCAATTCGGTCGGCGCCATCAGCGCCACCTGTCCGCCGGCCTCGACAACGCGCAAGGCGGCAAGCGCCGCGACGACGGTCTTGCCACTGCCGACATCGCCCTGCACCAGCCTGAGCATCGGCATCGGCTGTTTCATGTCGCTGATGATTTCCTCGAACACGCGCGTCTGGGCCCCGGTCAGCTCATAGGGCAGCTCGCC
>JAYSXN010000367.1:0-3133 GCA_043717405.1 Gammaproteobacteria bacterium | reverse complement strand
CAATCGCCGCCGCGGCGCGCGCGGTGGCTCGGCAGCCGGACGTGCAGTACGTCGTGGTGTTCGACCAGCTCGGGCACATCGTGGACGCCGGCAACGACCACAGCCATGTTGGCCAGCCCATGGTCGACCCGCTTGCCGACACCGCTCTCCTGGCCGCGGCGATGAAGCTGCAATGGACCGACAACCTGCTCGACGTCGCCATGCCGGTAAGCTCCGCCGGGCAGCGCGTTGGCGGCGTGCGCGTTGGCCTGCGCGTAGGTACGCCGTCGGCTGCGCAATCGCGCATCTTCGAACCGATCACCGAACACCTGGGCGAAGCCAGCCGCTGGCATGCGCGCTGGACCTTGGCGATGCTGCTGCTGGTCGCGGCTTTGGGCAGCGCGATCATCGTGCTGCTGGAGTGGCGGATCCTCGAACCGGTCCGCAGGCTCGGGCGGATCATGTCCGAGGACAAGCCGGGGCATTTGCAGCCATTGCCCGCGGAGTCGGAGCGCGGCGATGAGATCGGCGACCTGATGCGGGCTTTCTCGCGCATGCGTGCCGGAATCGCCAAGCACGATCGCGACATCCGGCGCATGGCCTATACCGATCCGCTTACGGGGCTCGCAAACCGCTTGTCGTTCCGCGAGCTGCTCGATGACCGCTTGCTCACGCTGCACGCCAGCAGCGGCGAGCTGGCATTGCTGTTCATCGACCTGGACGATTTCAAGCGCGTCAACGACACGCTCGGGCATGAGGCCGGCGACGAGGTGCTCAGCCAGTTGTCCACGCGCCTGCGCCTGACGCTGGAACGGTTTGGCTCGCGTGCGGCGGACCTCGCCCGTTTCGGCGGCGATGAATTCATCGTGCTGTACATGGCCGACGACATCCGCGCGGCGTCGGCGCGACTGGCCGAGGCGGTCATCGGGGAAGTCGAGCGGCCCCTGCTGCTTGGCGGCAAGCAGGTATTCCTCGGGGCGTCCGTCGGCATTACCGTGTTCCCCTTCGACGCCTACCACGCCGGGCAACTGCTCAAGAACGCCGACATCGCGATGTACCAGGCAAAGGTTGCCGGCAAGAATTGCTATCGGTTTTATTCGCGCGCCATGGACCAGGCGGTCGAGCGCCGCGTGCAACTGGAACAGGACCTGCGCGGCGCCTGGGATCGCGGTGAACTGAGCGTTGCCTACCAGCCAATTTTCACGCTGGGCGAGGCGCGAATTTGTGGAGCCGAAGCGCTGTTGCGCTGGCAGCATCCGCACCTGGGCATGGTGCCGCCTTCGGTGTTCATCGAGGTCGCCGAGCAGAGCGGGCTGATCGACGGACTGGGGCGCAATGTCCTTGAAAAAGCCTGCATCGATGCTGCGCGCTGGCCTGCGGTGGGTGGCGTCAAGCCATTCATATCCGTCAACATTTCGCCACGGCAATTGCGCGGCGGCGAACTGCCCGACGTGGTTGGCAACGCACTGCGCAACTCACGGCTGCTGCCCGAACAACTGCACCTCGAACTGACCGAAACTGCCGTGCTGGTGGACGAGGCGCAAGCCAGCGCCTTGCTGACGCGCGTGCGCGCCACGGGTGTGAAAGTGTGGCTGGATGATTTCGGCACCGGCTTTTCCGGCTTGAGTCATCTACGCCGCGTGCCCGTTGATGGCGTGAAGATCGACCGCAGTTTCGTCGCCGACGTCTTGCGCGACCCCGACGACCTGGCGCTGACCACGGCCATCATCGCGATGGCGCATTCGCTCGGCATCACCGTCGTGGCGGAAGGCATCGAGACCGAAGGTCAATACGAAATCCTGCGCCAGCGTGGTTGTGATCTCGGCCAGGGCTTCTGGTTTGGCCGGCCCATGTCCGCCGAAGAACTCGCCGCCAGGCTGGTCGCCGCCTGATCTCAGGAAAAAATCCTTGCGCCCCAGGCCACCATCTGGCTTGAAAATCCTGCCACCAGCGCAACTTCGATCAGGCCCAGCGCCCACGCCAGCAGCATCAAGCGGCCGTCGCGTTCGATCAGTGCAAAGGCGTAGGTCAACAGCACGAGCCCGAATGGGT
Organism: Gammaproteobacteria bacterium; assembly: GCA_043717405.1. Classification (GTDB taxonomy): domain Bacteria; phylum Pseudomonadota; class Gammaproteobacteria; order Xanthomonadales; family Xanthomonadaceae; genus Arenimonas. The sequence goes on along the minus strand of JAYSXN010000367.1, from coordinate 1,102 downwards.
AATTGGTCAGCGGCAGCGGCAAGGACAACATGACCCCGAGCACGACCAGCATGAAACCGGTGAACGCATGCGCTACCGGGTGCACCAGCACGCCCTGGTTGCGCGGACGCGTGAGTCGTTCAACACGTTCCAGCCAGCGGCCCATGCGGTTGCGGAAACTGATCAGGCGGTGCCGGTGGATCTGCTGCCGCGACACGAAACCCGGCAGCCACGGCGTTTGCAGGCGCACCAGGAATTGCAATCCGATCAGCGAGGCCAGCCCGCCACTGACGGCGCCCATGCCCACTGGAATTGGAATGAAGGTCGGCAGCATGACGATGAGCAGGAACAGTCCGAAGCTGCGCTCGCTGAAGCGTTGCAGCAACTCGCCCAGCGTCATCACGTCATCGGGATCGCCGTTGGCAAGTTCGTCGATCAATGCGCGCGTGGAAACTGGCGCCGCCGGGCCCTGGCCGGACGATTCAACGTGATCGCGCATCGCTCAGGCGTCGCTTCCGGGCAGTGACGCGAGAGCGCGACTGATCAGCAACTTGTCGACCCGCGCGCCGTCCAGATCAACCACTTCGATGCGCCAGCCGCGCCAGTCGAAGTGCTCGCCGGCATGCGGAATGCGGCCATAGCGGGCGATCACCATGCCCGCCGCAGTGGTGTAGTCGTTGTCGTCCTCCCCGGGCAGGGATTCCAGGCTCAGGATCTCGCGCAGTTCCTCGCTGGACAGGCGGCCATCGACCAGCCAGCTGCCATCCTCGCGCTCCACCACCAGCGGTTCGTCGTCGCTGTTCTCGGTCGCCTGCGCGCGACCGAGCACCGCGCCGAGCAAATCGTTGAGCGCGACCATGCCCTGGATGTCACCGTATTCATCCACGACCAGCGCGATGGGTTGCTGTTCCTCGCGGAAGATTTCCAGCAACTTGAGAGCGTTGGTCGAATCGGACACGAACAGGGCAGGGCGCAGGTCACCGAACAATTCCGCAGGCTCGCCGCCGATGCGCCCGGCAAGCGTTTTTACCTCGAGGATGCCGATCACGTCGGTGTCGCTGCCGCGGTACACCGGGTAGCGCGAAAACGGTGTCTCGCGCATGACCGCGAGGTTTTCCTCGAG
>JAYSXN010000366.1:0-3141 GCA_043717405.1 Gammaproteobacteria bacterium | reverse complement strand
GCGTCGAGGTCTGGATCAGCAACCACCGCAGCGTCGAAGGCATCCTCGATTACATCTGCCGGCTCGGCGCGCTGGTCGGCAGGGCGGCCGCGGCGGTTGAATACGCCAATCAACTACGCGCTGACCTGGACGCGATTGCCGCGGCGTCGGCCAAGCTGCCGCAACGCCCGCGCGTGTACTTCGAGGAGTGGGATGAGCCGATGATCAGCGGCATCCAGTGGGTGGCCGAACTGGTGCGCATCGCCGGCGGTGACGACATCTTCCCCGAGCGCGCGGAAAAATCCCTGGCCCGGGACCGCATCCTGGCCGATGGCAGCGAGGTGATTGCACGCAACCCGGACATTATTTTCGGTTCCTGGTGCGGCAAGCGGTTCCGGCCCGAGAAAGTCACCGCGCGTGCCGGCTGGCAGGACATCAACGCCGTGCGCACGCGCCAGTTGTTTGAAATAAAGTCACCGCTGATATTGCAGCCCGGTCCCGCCGCCTTGACCGACGGCGTTGGCGAGCTGCACCGTCATATCCTCGCCTGGAGTTCAGGCCAGCAATTGCAACCCTGACTTGGCCAGCAGCGCGGTCATCTGTCCGGCCTGTTCGGCCTGTTCACTGGAGGCGTTGCCTTGCTGCGCGCGTTTGGCAACGCCTTGCGCGATGGCCGCCAGCCGGAAAAAACTGAAAGCCAGCACGAACGGCCAATCCTGCGGTATCGGCCGGCCGGACAGTTCCGAATAGCGCTGCAGCATCGCAGTTTCATCGGGAATCCCCAGCGCTTCGCGATCCATTCCGGAAAGCCCGGGCAATGCCGGATTGCGCGGCAAGCGCAAGGCCATGCACAGGTAGCCCAGGTCCGCCAGCGGATGACCCAGCGTGGACAGTTCCCAATCCATCACCGCCAGCACCCGCGGCTTATCCGCGGCGAACATCAGGTTGTCGATGCGGAAATCGCCGTGGGTCAGCGCGACCACGCCATCATCGGCCGGGCAACGTTCGGCAAGCTTGCCCGACAGCGTGTCCATCGCTGGTATCGCGCGGGTGGCGCTGGCGCGATATTGTTCGCCCCAGCGCGAGATCTGCCGAGAAAAATAATTGCCTGGCTTGCCGAAGTCACCCAGTCCCACGGCATCGACGTCAATGCGATGCACCTGCGCCAGCGTGGCCAGCAATGCCTCGTAATGCGCGGCGCGCTGCTCGCTGTCCAGTTCGGGCAGCGACGGATCCCAGTACACGCGGCCGTCGATGAATTCCATGACGTAGAACATCGACCCGATGATCGACTCCTCGGTGCACAGCAGCAACGCGCGCGGTACGGGCACGCCACTGCCGTGCAATGCGCGCAGCACGCGGAACTCGCGATCCACCGCATGCGCGGACGCCAGCAATTTGCCCGGCGGCTTGCGCCGCAGCACATAGCGGCCGCTCGCCGCATCGAGCCGGTAAGTGGGATTGGATTGGCCGCCCCTGAACTTGCTGGCCTGCACCGGGCCCTCGAAGCCAGGCAGATGCGTCTGCAGGTAATCGGCCAGCGCAGCCTCGGGAAGATCGAGCGACCCGGCGCTGGTCATGTCAGGCCTTCAGCATCGAGCGCGCCAACGCGGCCATGTGCACCTCGTCGGGCCCGTCGGCCTGGCGCAGGGAGCGCGCGCCGGCATAGGCCTGGGCCAGGAAATAATCCTGCGACAAGCCACCGGCGCCGTGCATCTGCATCGCGCGATCGATCACCGCGCAGGCCATGCGCGGCGCCACGATCTTGATCATGCCGATCAGGTCGCGTGCACCTTTCGAGCCTTTCGCGTCGAGCGTGGCGGCGGCCTGCAAGGTCAGCAGCCGCGCCTGTTCGATTTCGCAGCGCGACAACGCTATCGCCTGCTGCGCCATGCCGTGCTGGCCTAGCGGAACGCCAAAAGCCACGCGGTGCCGTGCGCGTTCCAGCATCAATTCCAGCGCGCGTTGCGCCAGGCCGATCAGGCGCATGCAGTGGTGTATTCGACCCGGCCCGAGTCGCGCCTGGGCAATTTCGAAGCCGCTGCCGGGCGTATGCAGCAGGTTCGCCATCGGCACCCGCACCTGCTGGAAAGCAATCTCCACATGGCCATGCGGCGCATCGTCGTAGCCAAACACGCGCAGTGGCCGTAAAACGCGCAAACCGGGACTGTCCATCGGCACCAGCACCATCGACTGCCGGCGATGCACCGAGGCCTCCGGAGCGGTCACGCCCATCACGATCAACAGGCGGCAGCGCGGATCACCGGCACCGGTGGTCCACCACTTGCGGCCGTTGATGACCAGGTGATCGCCGTCCCGCTCCATGCGCATGCTGATGTTGGTGGCATCCGATGAGGCGACGCCCGGCTCGGTCATCGCAAATGCCGAGCGGATTTCGCCTGCCAGCAGCGGTGCCAGCCATTGCGCCTGTTGCTCGGGCGTGGCGAAGGTGTGCAGTAATTCCATGTTGCCGGTGTCCGGCGCGGAGCAGTTGAAGATCTCCGGCGCGATCAACGAACGGCCCATGCATTCGGCCAGCGGTGCGTAATCCAGGTTGCTCAAACCGGCGCCATGGTGGGCATCGGGGAGGAACAGGTTCCATAAGCCCTCAGCACGCGCCCTGCGCTTGAGCGCTTCAATCTGCGGTGGGATCTGCCAGCGCTTCTGCGGGTCCTCGTCCCATTGCGCCAGTTCAGCTTCCGCAGGGTAGACGTGCTCGCGCATGAACCCCGACAGCTGCGTCTCGAGCGCGCGCGCGCGATCAGACATCGGAAACAGCACATCGCTCATGCCACGCTCCTGACACTAGTAGTAAGTCCACAGCTCCGGGCGGTCGTGCAGGTGCGGCAGCGCATTCCAGCTGCCGAGCGCAAGGCCGTAGGGTCGGGGATGGAATTCGCACGTGGCGCTGTTGCGCAGCGACAGGTTCAGGTCGATCGTGGCCTGGTCGGATGCACCCAGCGCTGACTGCGCCAGGCGGGAGGCGACGCCACCGGATGACATCACCAGCACTTGGGCGTTGCCACGTTCCACCAGGCGCGTGCCGGCGTGCGCGACGCGCGCGGCGAACGCGGCCCATGATTCCGGCACGTCGTCGATCGCATCGCGCGACCAGGCGCCCAGTGCGGCGTGGATCAGCGCACCGAGTGCGCGTAATCCGCC
>JAYSXN010000365.1:0-9286 GCA_043717405.1 Gammaproteobacteria bacterium | reverse complement strand
ACGCTGAAAACCTCGATGCGTGCCGGCAGCGCCTGGCCACGAAATCAAACGTGGCTTACGTGCTCAACAACGGCTATGACTTCAAGCCGGTCAGCGCCTCGTCCACCACGGCCATCTTCTGCTACGACGCCATGGTCCATTTCAGCCCCGACCTGGTCGAGTCCTACCTGCACGATGCGTCGCGAATTCTCAAGCGGGGTGGAATGGGTTTGTTCCACCACTCCAACTACGACGCCGACCCAGCTGTACACTACAGCCACAACCCGCACTGCCGGAACAAAATGACGGTGGCGCGTTTCCGCAGCCTGGCACTCGCTGCTGGCCTGGAAGTGGTGCAAAGCCAGGTACTGGCATGGGGTGGCGCCGCTGACATCGACGGTCTGACGCTTGTCCGCAAGCCTGGTTGATTATCAGGGGCACGACACCAGCACAACCCACGGGGCAGGTACCTGGGGACCAGCGACTGAACGCGTTGCGATTTAGCAAGGAAGCAGACTATGCACTTGGATGACTACACTCGCCTCATCAAGACTTATGTTGATGGGGCGGTCGACGAAACGATTGCAACCAATGATCCGATGTTCAATGGAGACTTGTCTGGCTATCTAGCCATAGGAAAATCGGCAGTCAATGCGATCATTCCAGTCATGCCGCTCGCACCAAAGAAAGGATTCGCTAAGGTCCTGGACTTCGGTTGTGGTTACGGTCGAATCAGCAGGCACTTGAGACAGCTATTCCCACAGGCAGAGATGTTTTTCTCAGATGTGAATGCCGATGCTGTCGACTTCTGCTCACGTACCTTCAGTGGCACCGGATTCCCTTCAGTGCCTGATTTTGCAAGCCTCGCGTTTCCGGCACGTTTTGATTTCATCTGGGTAGGGTCCGTTTTTACACACATCGACCAAAGGCGACAAGAGTTGTTGTTCGGCAAGTTAATCGATGCCTTGTCTCCTGGTGGGGTTCTTGTTCTTACTTTCCATGGGAGGCGATGTCTCGAGATTCGTCGGGAAAAGAAGCTGATGTATTTGCCTGACGAAACCTGGAATCGGATGGTGAAAGACTTGCAGAATTACGGTCACGGCTATGAGAGCTACGGTCGCGAAGAGCTTGGCGACTGGGGTGTATCGCTCAATAGCATTGCGTCGATGGTGGCTCTTTCAGATCTAGCGCCTGGGACCCGGGTGATGGCCTTATGCGAGGCTGGCTGGGCGAACCATCAGGATGTCATCGCGTTCTCAAAGAGCGCTGTAGCGCGAACCTTGGCGATGTCTTAGCGATGTGGTGCCTGAAGCCGCATTCGAATACGCGGACGATGCGTTAATCTGCAAAGGCCGCGGCTGATTACGCGAGATGGATTTGAGCTTATGGCGGTTGTCGAATTGGGCCGCGATCGGCGCTTAAGGAGTGTGAGCACAACCGATGTTTCGCTCTCCGCCTAGTTGCGGTCGGATTCAGTTTGTTCGTTCCTAAGTACCCACCGGCAAGTTTGCCTGAGAGAGTGGTTAGCATGAGCCCAACTGTAGAATTCCAGAAAGCGCCCCGGGTGAAAATCGATGGCTTGGATGCTTTGCGCTTCATCGCTGCAGCGGCCATTGTTCTGTTCCATCTTGTGCGGATGCCAAATCTCGCTATCCCTCCGTACTTTTCTGTCATTCCTGAAAGATTCGGACTGGGAGTCCCGCTTTTCTACATGATAAGCGCCTTCGGCTTAGCGTTAGGCTACAGCGGGAAGCTGGTGGGAAGTGAAGCTCTCCTTGACTATTTTCGCAGGCGGTTCTTCCGCATCGCCCCACTGTTTTACTTGATGGTTGGATTCTATTGCGTGTACCTGTACCTAATGTTTGGGAAAGTGATCACGCTCGCCCAAGTTGCTGCATCACTGTTATTCGTATTCAACCTGATGCCCACGCAAGTCGCAGGATTTGTCTGGGCGTCATGGTCCATTGGCGTTGAAATGGCTTTTTACCTGGTCTTGCCGATACTGCTGCTGGCGGCGAAATCCGTGCGTTCGGCATTTGTGTTGCTGGCCATAACAGTCTTCCTGGGCGCGCAGTGGGCGTCGGCGTTCGCCCTGGCCCCGGACTCCCTCAAGCCGTTCGGCAATTTCTTCATCCTCTCCTACGCGGTCTATTTCGCGGCAGGCATCGCTTGTTTCTTCATCTGGCGCGCTATCGTTCCAGGACTCAGCGAAAAATCGCGGTATCGGCTCGGGTTGGCATCGATCCTGTGCGCGGTCGTGCTTGCCACTGTGGTGGGTACCGGCGATTTCCTGGAAGCGCTAAGCATGAACTTCGGGCCGATGGGTCCGAAGGTATTCAGCGCCGTGTTCCTGTTCTTCCTGGTGATTGGAATTGCATTCGCGCCATTGCGCGTGCTGGTCAACCGTGTCTCCACGATGCTTGGTAAAGCGAGCTTCAGCATTTACCTGCTGCACCCGGTTGTCATAGGTACGCTTATGAAGCTAGGTTGGTTCGACTGGCTGTATGTTCGCCTCGTGGATTGGGCGGCATTCGCCGCCTCGGCGGTCATGGTTTTCAGTATCCTGCTGCCGCTGGCCCTATTGAGTTACAGGTACATCGAGTTGCCCGGCATGGCCATGGGTTCGAAGCGCCCAGTGACTTCGCCACCGCCGCTCATTTCGGCCGCTGCTACCGCAACTGCCTAGCCTGTTCGAACTCAGCGCGTGCCGTAAATCGTCAATTCAGCGCGGCCACCGGGTAGGGGCTTCTGGATAATCTGCGCCTGGGACAATGTGCCGGCAGCGCCAACGATGTATAGATTGCCCCACTCCTGGGCTGCATTGGCTGAGGCAAAACTGGCGCGAACGCGGCAGCGGCTGGACTTGCATGAAGTCTGGAATGTTTCTGGTACGAGGTTGGCCTGGGCGAGGATTTCCGACTCGGCCGAATCGGCGAGGCGCTTTTCCGCGGGTGCCGCCCATGCCGACGTGCGCTTTTCAGCACTGAAGCGGGCCTCCAGTTCAGTGGCGCGCTGTGCTGATCGCAGCGAGGATTCCGCGCCCGACGCAGATTCCGATTGGCTGATAGAAGCCAGGTTGGTGGCAGTGCCGGCAGATGGAGGCGGAACAATGTTGCCCGGCAATACCATCGCCTGGGGTGTTGCCTGTGCAGACGGGTTGGACAACTGGGCTTCGAGCCGGTCCAGCCTGGTTGAAAGTCTGTTCAACGCGTCGGCATTGGCTTGACCTTCGTGAATCGGACGGGTGAGCAGTAGCGTGCCCAGCACACCGATGAGCAGGAAGCACAGCGCGAAACCGATGATGCGAAGATTCAAGAGCGTGTTCTATTGAAGGCGCTGGGTAAGCGCAGCGGAGCAACAGGCGGCCGGGGGGAGCCGCCTGTGTCCGAGTTGCTTAGCGAGACACTGATTCGTCGTAGGTCCATGCCACCAGCGACATGTTTACGCCGGCGGGCAGGCTGCAGTTCAAATTGTCGCGCGCATGGAAATGCGCCAAGCCAAACTCCGCAGGCGTCCAGCCGATGAAGCTGCTTGCGCCGGCAGCAAGGTTAACCGTCTTGGGATAGAAGGTCGCACCCTGGACGAGGTCGCCGTCCACCAGCGTGCAATTCACGTCCACAGCCGTCTGGATCTCGCTGAAGATGTAAATGCGCACGAGGTTGTTGCCCGGGCTGCCCTGGTCGCCTGGAGTGGAGCAGGCAATGGGCTGCGCGGTGGTGCCAACGTTCTTGAGGCCCAATGGAAATTTCCGCAGCGTAGCTTCCTGCGCTGGTGCCATTGCATTGCACAGGCCGGTTGCGTTTTGACCCATCGTCCGCGTGAGCAGGACGGTTACAGCGTGCGCGTCTGTTGAGACGCCCGCCAACGCAGCAGCAATCGCCGCGCCTACAAGCATTGTTTTGAAGCTCATGGTGTTCCCCCGGTAGCGTTAGTTATTATTTGCGCCAGCGCCAAGCAAGCGTTTACAGCCGCTGACCTGTAGAAGTTAACGCAGCATTCGAAAAGCGTCAATGCGGAGTGAACGCCACGCCCGGGAATGCGTGGCGTTCATGTATTTGAATGCTACTGGCCAGCTTGCGTGCTTGCGTAGTCAAAACCGAAGACACCTTTGGCCGCCGGATCGACAGCCTTGCCACCCACAACGGGGTTCACCCAGACGTTGACGTTGCCGAAGTCGGCCTTCTTGTACAGGCCTGGCAGGACTCCATCGGCCCGGGCCGGCTTGGGCACGCTTTCGAAACCCGCTGCGCGCATGGACTGGTCAAGCGCCTCCATTGTTGATTCCGCAGTTCCTTCCGTGAACTCGAAGGCAACTTGACGGTGGCGTTCGCCATTCGGCAAGGAGTAGGACCGATCGCTGTGCAACGGATGCGGAATGGCAATCACCACGCCCTGCGGCAGCTCACCGCAGCCGGTCTTGCACCAGACCGAATGGGCTTCGGCGGTCGTTGGTGCTGGCGCGGCAGCCGGGGCAGATGCCGTCGGTGCAGGCGCGGGCGCAGGCGGGTTCGCCGCTGCGTTCTCCTGGTCGGGCGCGCGGCAAGCAGCAAGTGATAGGACAGCAAAAACCAGGAGCAATTCGCGTCTCATGAAGGAGGTTCCTCGGCAAATACAGACGCGGATGATATACGATTCGTTCCCGATCGAACTCCCTGCGCGCGGCGACGACTGCGTCCCTCCTCCACAGAAGCGGCTGATCAGACGCTTGTCACGATTGTTCGCGCCCTTCATCGCCCTGTGGTCGGAACGCTTCCAGGCTCGGGCAGGCGTGGCATTGCGCGGCGTGAGGGCGTCACGGTTCGCCCGCGACGCCGCCATGCTCACCGGTATTTCCGGCATCGAGCGTCTGTCCGCGCTGGTGCAGACCGTGCTGATCGCCCGCGCGCTGGGCATTGTCGAGTACGGCGTCTACGGGCTGATGTTCACCTCGATCGGTTTCATTGCCTCGATCATGGGCCTGCAGATGGGCCTGACCGCCACGGTGCTGATCGCGCGCTACCGTGACGCTGAAAAAGCGCGTGCTGGCGCGGTTATCCGGCATGTCACGCGCTTCGCCTGGCTGGTCAGCCTTGCGTTCTGGGCGGTAAGCCTGCCGTTCTCTGGCGCGATTTCGCAATGGCTGCTGCACTCACCCGCGTACACGCTGGCCGCGGCGCTGGGCAGCCTGTACGTGGGCGTGGCGTTGCTCAGCGGCGTACAGGACGGGGTAGTGCAGGGCTTCGAGGACTTCAGGGCCTTGGCGACAGCGCGTTTCGTCGCGGCCGTGGCAACGCTGGCGGCGGTCTATCCGGCTGCGAAGTCCTTCGGGCTCAACGGCGTGGTTGCCGCCATCCTTGGCGGGGTCTTGCTGAAAATGCTGATGCTGGCGGGCGTGGTCCGTGGGCACCGGCGCCAGCAACAGATTCCCAGCGAAGGCGGCGATGTCAAATTCATGGCGATGGTGCTGGAGTTTTCGCTCCCGTCCATGCTCGTCAGCCTGATGACCGGGGGGGTGCTGTGGTACGGCAGCCTGTTGTTGTCGCGACAGCACGCCGGCTTCGAAAGCATCGCCATCGTCAACATAGGCTTGCAGTGGCGCGGCCCGATCCTGCTGCTCGCGGGGGCGCTGGGCAGCGTTGCGGTGCCCATGTTCAGCCGGCACTCCGGGGCCCGGGACCTGGCAGCGAGCCGAAGACTCAGGAAAAACCTCTTGTGGATCAACGGCGTTGCGGCGCTCGCCAGCGCTTCGTTGCTCATTGTCGGGGCGCCTTTGCTGCTCTCGATGTACGGCAGCGGGTTCAGCGGCGGCGGAGTTATTTTCGCCATACTAGTAGGGACCACGGTGCCCGCCGTGCTGGCCAACGTCTTCATGCAGGAGCTGGTGGGCGCAGGACGGCTGTGGTTGCAACTGCTGTTGCACCTGCCGATGGTGCTGCTGACGGCGTCGGGATTCATGCTGCTGATTCCCCGATCGCAGGGCTATGGCTATGCTGTTTCGGTGGCCGCGGCATCATTTCTGTTTCTTGCTTGCGCCGCACTGGCGCGGGGCCGGGGAATCCGGACCGCGCCTTGACCAGGACCGGTTGGAGTCACGCCCGAAGATGTGTGGAATTGCAGGAATCATTGGTGGTGGCGCGGATTCCAGGCCGCTCGTGGCGCGCATGCTCGCAAGCCTTGCGCACAGGGGTCCTGACGGCAGCGGTCTGTGGTCGCAGGAAGACGGCCCGCGCCGGCCGGTGGTGCTCGGCCATCGGCGCCTGGCGATCCTCGACCTGAGCGATGCCGGCGCGCAGCCGATGCTCGACGCCGCGCAGCGCCTGGTGATCACCTACAACGGTGAGCTGTACAACTACATCGAACTGCGCACGCAACTGATGGCGCTGGGCGCACGCTTCCACAGCGATACCGACACCGAAGTCATCCTTGCCGCTTATGAGTACTGGGGCAGCGCTTGCCTGGAGCGCTTCAACGGCATGTTTGCCTTCGCCCTGTATGACCTGCAGCGCGGCGTGGTGTTCTGCGCGCGCGACCGCTATGGCGAAAAACCGTTCCTCTACCACCTGGGCCGCGGCATGTTTGCCTTCGCCTCGGAATACAAGGCGTTGCTGCAGCATCCGGGCATCGGCATGGAGATGGACGAATCCCGCTTGTTCCGCGCCGCGCACAATGCAAGCACTGGCCTTGATGCCGATCGCCAGACGGTGTTCGATGCCATCCAGCAACTGCTGCCAGGCGAGGCGATGGAGCTCGACATCGCCACCATGCAGGCGCGAACCTGGCGCTACTGGCAAGTTGCCGCCGCACAGACCCGGGCTATCGGCAACGAACAGGATGTATTCGCGGAGTTCCGGGATCTACTCATCGACTCCGTGCGCCTGCGCCTGCGCAGTGACGTGCCCGTCGGCTCCTGTCTGTCAGGCGGCCTGGATTCCAGCGCGATCGTCTGCATCGTACGCAAGCTGCTTGGCGACGATGCGCCATACAACACCTTTACCGGTCACTTCCCAGGCACAGCCGCAGACGAGTGGTCGTACGCAAGCCAGGTGGTCGAGGCGACGGCTGTCACCAGCCATCGCGTCGAGCCGGACGTTGGTCGCTTCATGTCGGACCTGCCCTCATTCGTGTGGTTCAACGAATTGCCCGTGGGTAGTTCGAGCCAGTTCGCGCAGTGGTGCGTATTCGATCTCGCGCGCCGGCACGACGTGACGGTGTTGCTGGACGGGCAGGGCGCCGATGAAACCCTCGGCGGCTACGAACAATACTTCGCACATTACGTGGCGGCCTTGCGCGAACGCGGCGACGCCGAGCGACTGGCCCGCGAATTGCCGCAGATCGTCGCCCGCTATCCGCTGGCGCTCACGCCGCCGGGGCGTGCCCTGCGCGACCGCTTGCCGTTTCGCGCACGGCACTGGCTGTCCAACAGCCTCGGCGTGGGCACCAGCTTGCTATACGGCGTGCGCCCTGGCGCTGCCGGACGGATGGCGCAGCAGAATGCACTGCAGCGCAAGCCCGGATTCGACTCGCTGGCCAATGCATTGGAGCAGGACAGCTTCGGGCGTTACCTGACCACGCTGCTGCGCTACGGCGACCGCAATTCCATGGCGCATTCGCGCGAGGTGCGCTTGCCGTTCTGCGATCATCGCATCGCGGAATTCGTGTTCAGCCTGCCGCCGCACCTGATCATGGGCGAGATCCAGACCAAGCGGCTGCTGCGCGAATCGATGCGCGGGATCCTGCCCGAAGCGATCCGCACGCGCTGGAACAAGCAAGGCTTCCGTCCGCCGCAGGAGCAATGGTTCGCCTCGAAACCGTTCATGGCTTTGGTGCGCGACACCTTGTCCTCGAGCAGCTTCCGCCAGAGTGAGGTCTGGATCCCTGGCTGGTGGGACCGGGCACTGGATCGCGTGGACAACGGTGAACTTGCACTTGGCTGGACCATTTGGGCGCCGGCCATGATCGAGTGGTGGAAGGCGCACTTCCTGGAGCCGATCCGCCGCCAGCGGGCGGCTGCGCAAGTCGACGTCGGCGCCGTGGCGGCGTGAACATCCTGCTGGTCAATCCGGTGCACCCGGCCACCGCGCACGTGTCTGCCGTGCGCGCATGGCGCTTCGCACAGGAGCTGTCGGCGCTGGGCCACCGCGTGCTCTACCTCACCGGCGCCCGCACGGGCAGTAGTCAGGCGCCCATATCATTGCTGGCCAGTCACGACTGGTCGCGCCCGCTGCTGCTCGCACCGGCCGAGTACAGCGTTGATTCCAGTCCCCCTAACCGCAATGGCGCCTTGCGGAAAATTGAAACTGCCGTACGCATGCTGCTGGATGGCGGATACCAGTCGGCCTGGCTGCGTGCCGCGACGCAAGCCGTGCTGAAATCCGGCTTCCGCCCGGACGTCGTCTGGGCGACCTTCGGCAAGATGGAAGCCTTGTTTGCGGCGCGACGGATTGCGCGCGAGCTGCATGCGCCCTGGGTGCTTGACCTGAAGGACAACTGGGACCTGTTCGTACCCAAGGGGATGCGCCGGCTGATGGCGCGTCGCTTGCAGGGCTGGAGCGCGGCCACCGCCAATTCCCCATTCACGCAAGCACAAGCCGCCGGGTTTTCAGGCGGCAGCGTCGACCTGGTCTACAGCGGCGTCGATGATGTGTTTATCATGCCGGCCGCCGACAGCGGCCCTGATCCGGCGACCTTCGTCGTGAACCTGATTGGCAGCCTGTACTTTCCGGAGCGCCTGTCGGCACTTTTCAACGGCCTCCAGCAATGGCTCGGGAAGCTTTCGGCAGCCGAACGCGATCGGGTAGCGCTAATCTACCTGGGCGGCGACATCGAGATGGCCAGTGCGTGCCGGACGCAGAGCGGATTGGAGGCGCAGATCCAGATGCGTGGCTACCTGCCTGTCGAGGACATGGCCAAGGCCTGCCGCCTCGCGGCACTGAACATGTACGTCGCTTACCCCGGCAACTTCCACCACAAGCTTCTGGAATTGCTTGCCTGCAACCGACCGGTGCTGGCTTATCCGCAGGAAAGCACCGCCGCCCAGGCGATCGCTGCCCAGGTGGGCGGCGAAATATTGCCGGCGCCCGATGCCGGCGCCGTAGCGCATGCGCTGGGCAGCGTGCATCGTCGTTGGCAGGCCGGTTCAATCGGCCGCAAGCGCAGCCACTGCCAGCAATATTCCTGGCGCTCACAAACGCTGGTCCTTCAGGAGAGCTTGCGTCGTGCTGCCGGAAACTGAAACGCCTCCCATCACCGGTGCCGCGCAAACACGCGTGATCCGCGATTATTTTGAAACCACATCGGCCGCAGGGCAGGGCGGCGCAGCTGTCGACTA
>JAYSXN010000364.1:0-3179 GCA_043717405.1 Gammaproteobacteria bacterium | reverse complement strand
AGAGCGATCCCATCGAAAAACCATTCTTGTCAGTGGACATTATCCTGTGCTCCTGGTCCGGTCCCATGGCATTTAACAACAAAAACGCGTGGCAATGGCCGGTTCGGCCAGCTTTACCCATTTTCGACGACACAGCGCAGGTATGTCGCAAGGCGTTCTGCTTCAATGCTAAGCGAGAAAACCCAACGCATGGGCAGACACCAGCGACAGTTGCAGTCCGAGCATGCGCACCTTAAAACCCGCTCGCAGGCGCTGACGCAACTGGCGATCAACGACCCGCTGACCGGCACGCTCAACCGGCTGGCCTTCGCGAACGAACTCAAGCACGTGCTCGAGCACCTCGCCAAGTTCCACCGCCCGTTGAACCTGATCCTGTTCGACATGGATCACTTCAAGACGATCAACGACCAGATGGGCCACCTGGTCGGCGACAGCGCGCTGAAGCTCGTCGCTGGCCTGGTTCGGCAACAGCTCGCGAGCGAGGACCTCTTCGGTCGCTTTGGCGGGGACGAATTCCTTATCGCTTGTGCCGACCAGCCGATGGAAAAAACTGCCGCAATGGCGGAAGCCTTGCGTGTTGCGGTGCTGGATGCAGCGCCGCTTCACGATCCGCCCCTGACCGGACTGAGCCTGAGCATCGGCATTGCCCAGGCCAACCCGGAACACGGTTACGTGCCGGAGAATTTGTTCCACCACGCCGACACGGCGTTGTACGCGGCCAAAAATGCCGGGCGCAATTGCGTGATCATTGCCGACGACACGCTGGTGGCGCCGCCGGTGATCGAAGCGGCTACGCGCCACCTGTCCTGAGCGGCCGCCGGACGCCTGCCATTCAGCGCTCCTAGGGCATATTTCCACGTCTGTGGCGCGGAACCTGCGAGTGAACGAAGACCGCCTGAAAGTGGCGCATATCGACGACGACGACGACTTGCGGGCGATTGTCAGACTGGCGCTGCAATCCACTGCCGGTTGCGACGTGCAGTCGCTCGGCTCGGGGCGCGCCGCGCTGGAATTGCTGCCGGCATTCCAGCCCGACGTGATCCTCGTCGACATGCTCATGCCGGGCATGGACGGTGTCGAGACTGTTTCCGCGTTGCGCGAGCTCATGGACCTCTCGCAGGTATCGGTGGTGTTTGCCACCGGCAGTGACGAGGACGAGTGGCTGCGCCGGGTGCAAGGCCTGGGCCAGGTCGACATCATTCGCAAGCCCTTTGATGCCTACCGACTCGCCGAGCGCCTGCACGACATCAGGCTGCGATGAACGAGGCGCGCAAGCACGGCTCGTTCGAAGCGCAGGCGCTGCAGGCCCGCTTCCTGGCTCGCGCGCAGTCTGACGTCACCGCGCTTGAATCGTTTTGCGACGAGCTCAAGGCAGCCGGACACATGGGCCGCCTGCAGCCCCTGACGGCCGTCTGCGCATTGCTGCATCGGCTGGGCGGGACCGCGGGCAGCTTCGGCTATGACGCGTTCGGCGCGCGCGCGCGCCTGCTCAGCGCTACCGCGGCATCGATGCTCGGCGAGGAGGCCGCAAAATTCGAGCCGAATCTCGCATTGCTTGCCGAAGGCATGCAGAGCCTGCGCCGTGCCCTGCAGTCCCCTGTCGACAGCTCCACCGCCGTGGCCGCTGGGAAAGCTCCGGCAGCTGCCCACTCCAGCGGCACCATGCTGGTCTGCGTGGTGTCTACCGATCGCGCTTTTTCCATGCGGCTAAGCCAGGTGCTCGAAGGATTCGGGTACGGCATTCGCAGCTTCAGCTCGGTGGACGAGGTGGAACGGGTAATCGGCCAGCTTGAGCCGGCGGCCATCATCGCCAAGCTGGACCATCCCGAATCGCAGTTGCCGGGACTGCGCCGGCTGCGCGCCATTCAGGGTGATCCAGTGCCACTGGTGGTGGTGACCGCGGGTGCGGAATTTGCCGACTACCTGGCCGCCGTGCGCATCGGTGCCGATGGCTGCTTCCTCGAGCCAGTGGATCTACCGCGGCTGGAAGCCCGCCTGCATTACCTCATCGAGCGGCGGCGCAGGGATGGCTTGCGGGTGATGCTGGTGGACGACGACCTGGAGTTGCTGGAGGCCTGCGCGCATGTCCTGGAAGCGGCGGGCATGGTCGTACATTTGGTGGACGATCCGTCGTCGGCGCTGGCCGCGATCGCCGACTTTCGCCCGGAGCTTATCCTGATGGATATCCGGATGCCGCAATGCACCGGCCCGGAGCTCGCCCAGGTCATCCGGCTCAACGAAGAATGGCTGCACGTGCCGATCGTTTACATGTCCAGCCAAAGCGATGGTGCCGACCAGTTGCTGGCGACGCGCAAGGCCGGCGAGGCCTTCATTTCCAAGCCTATCGACGCCCGGGAATTGATTGCCACGGTCGCGGCCAATGGCCGCCGTGCTCGGCAGATGGTCGAGACGGCGTCCCGCGACACGCTCACCGGCATGCTCAAGCACAGCTTTATCTCCGAGCACCTGGCCTCCGAGCTCGAGCGTGCGCTGCGCAACCACGGCAGCACCTGCGCGGTGATGATCGACATCGACAATTTCAAGAACGTCAACGACCAGCACGGGCACCTGGTGGGCGATGTGGTGATCCGGACACTGGCAACGGTCTTGCGCCAGCGCCTGCGTGTCATAGATGGCATCGGGCGGATTGGCGGGGAGGAATTCCTGGCGGTACTGTCGAACTGCGCTGCGGCCGAGGGGGTGTCGATCGTCGATGCGGTGCGGCTTCGTTTCGCCGAAATAGAATTCGCCGGCGCGGAGGGGGTATTCCACTCCAGCTTCAGCGCAGGCGTGGCCGAATCGCTGGGCAGCACCCATTCGATGGAAGACCTGCTCGCTACCGCCGACAAGGCCCTCTACCGCGCGAAGGCCCTGGGGCGCAACCGCGTCGTCCGCTCCGGACAATAAAAAAACGCCGCGCACATTGCGCTGCTGCGTTGCCCGGAATTTACCAGAGGCCTATCACCTGGAAGGTCTTGTCGTAGACGTTGCCGCAGGTTTCGCATTTTTCCATGGGGTGTGCCCGTGCGGGTGCTGGAACTGGTTATCGGGAGCGAGCCGATGCACAATTTATTAGGTCAGGCGGGGACGGTCGGTACGTCCGCGCACAGTTCAAGCCGGGTTTTTTTCACCGCATCGACAAATAATCGCCAATTACCGCGATTTTAGGCTTGGCGTGG
>JAYSXN010000363.1:0-9329 GCA_043717405.1 Gammaproteobacteria bacterium | reverse complement strand
CGGTGTTGCGCTTGCCGACGCTGCCGACGGCCAGCAACGGCGATGCCGGAATGCCATCCCGGAATTCCATCCGGTGCTCGGCGCCGTCGCGCTTGATGAAGACCTCGACTTTCGTCGACAGCGCATTGACCACGCTGACGCCAACGCCATGCAAGCCGCCGGAAAACGTGTAATTGCGGTTGTTGAATTTTCCGCCCGCGTGCAGCCGCGTCATGATTAGCTCGATGCCCGGGATTTTCTCCTCCGGATGCAGGTCCACCGGCATGCCGCGGCCGTCGTCGGAGACCTCGCAACTGCCGTCCGCGAAAAGGATCACCGCCACGCTGCGCGCGTGCCCGCCCAGCGCCTCGTCGATCGAATTGTCGATGACTTCCTGGGCCAGGTGATTGGGCCGCGTGGTGTCGGTGTACATGCCCGGCCGGCGCTTGACCGGATCGAGTCCGGAAAGCACCTCGATGTCGGCGGAATCGTATCGGCTGCTCATTAATCTTACTGAAGTGATGGGACCGCACAGGATGGGCATTGCCGCCGTGCCGGGTCAAGCGCACTCCATCGCAGGGCGCGTCACGGCCGGCAAAAAGAAGCCAGGGTCGCCAGTTGCCGCTCGCCCTGACCCCGCCCAGCCGGTAGAATGGGGCTTTCCAGCGCCCCAGAATCCTATGACGCGTCTTATCTTCGTTACTGGCGGCGTGGTTTCCTCGCTTGGCAAGGGCATCGCGGCCGCATCGCTGGCCGCCATCCTCGAGGCGCGGGGCCTGAGCATCACCATGATGAAGCTCGATCCCTACATCAACGTGGATCCGGGCACCATGTCTCCATTTCAGCACGGCGAGGTCTACGTCACCGACGACGGCGCCGAGACCGACCTGGACCTCGGCCATTACGAGCGCTTCGTGCGCACGCGCCTGAACCGCAAGAATTCGGTCACCACCGGGCGCATCTACGAAAGCGTGATCCGCCGGGAACGCCGCGGCGACTACCTCGGCGGTACCGTGCAGGTGATCCCGCACATCACCGACGAGATCAAGCGCTGCATCTACGAGGCCACCGACGGTTACGACGTCGGCCTGGTCGAGATCGGCGGTACTGTTGGCGACATCGAGTCACTCCCGTTCCTGGAAGCCATCCGCCAGATCCGCACCGAGCGCGGGCCGGGCAAGGCCATCTTCATGCACCTCACGCTGGTGCCTTACATTGCCGCCGCAGGTGAATTGAAGACCAAGCCGACGCAGCATTCGGTGAAGGAACTGCGCTCCATCGGCATCCAGCCAGACATCCTGCTGTGCCGCAGCGAGCAACCACTGCCGGACGGCGAGCGCCGCAAGATCGCGCTGTTCACCAACGTCCAGGAGCGCGCGGTCATCTCCTGCGTGGACGTGGACAACATCTACAAGCTGCCGCTGTGGCTGCATGCGCAAAAACTCGACGAGATCGTGGTGGAGTACCTGCAGCTCGACGTACAGGCGCGGCCGGTGGACCTGTCGGAATGGGAAGCGGTGGTGGACGCCAGCGAACATCCCGTCGATGAAGTCACCGTCGCCGTGGTCGGCAAGTATGTCGATCACCAGGACGCGTACAAATCACTGTCGGAAGCACTGCGCCACGGCGGTATCCGCCAGCGCACGCGCGTGCGCATGAAGTGGCTGGAATCGGAACAGGTGGAAAAAGAAGGCGCCGCCGCGGCGCTTGCCGGCGTCGATGCCATCCTCGTGCCCGGCGGTTTCGGCGACCGTGGCTTCGAAGGCAAGGTGCTGACTTCAAAACACGCGCGCGAAAACAATATTCCTTATTTCGGCATCTGCTACGGCATGCAGGCTGCGGTGGTGGATGTCGCGCGACACCTGGCCAGTTTGCCCGGAGCCAACACGACGGAAAACGATCGCAACTGCGCCGATCCGGTCATCGGCCTGATCACGGAGTGGCGTACCGCCGACGGCGGTGTCGAGCGGCGCAGTGAGCAGTCGGACCTCGGCGGCACCATGCGCCTGGGCCTGCAGGAGTGTCGTCTCGCGCCCGGGACCCGCGCGCGCGAAATGTACGGCCAGGACGTGATTGCCGAGCGCCATCGCCACCGCTACGAGTTCAACAATCGCTATCTCGCGCCGCTGCAGGCGGCTGGCCTGGTGATCTCGGCAAAATCCATGGACGACTTGCTGGTTGAGATGATCGAGTTGCCGGGGCATCCGTGGTTCGTTGCCTGCCAGGCGCATCCGGAATTCCTGTCGACACCGCGCGATGGCCATCCGCTGTTCATCGGATTCATCCGCGCCGCACGCGACTACAAGGCTAGTGGACAGCGACCCAAGGTGGTGTCGCGCGATGCCGCGTTGCTGGAATCCACGCAATGAATCTGTGCCGATTCCAGGTCGGCATCGACCGGCCGCTGTTCCTCATCGCCGGCCCCTGCGTCATTGAATCCATGCAGCTGCAGCTCGACGTCGCGGGCAAGCTCAAGGAGATCACCACCGCGCTGGGTGTGCCTTTCATCTTCAAGTCCAGCTTCGACAAGGCCAACCGCACGTCCGGCACGAGCTTCCGTGGGCCGGGCATGGAAGAGGGCTTGAAAATCCTTGGCGAGGTCCGCCGCCAGATTGGCGTGCCGGTGCTGACCGACGTGCACGAATACACGCCGATGGATGAAGTGGCCAGCGTCGTGGACGTGTTGCAGACTCCGGCATTCCTGTGCCGGCAGACCGATTTCATCCAGAAGGTCGCCAACGCCGGCAAGCCGGTCAACATCAAGAAGGGCCAGTTCCTGTCGCCGTGGGAAATGAAGCACGTCGCGGCCAAGGCGCAGGCGACCGGCAACGCGCAGATCATGGTTTGCGAGCGCGGCGCCAGTTTCGGTTACAACAACCTGGTCTCGGACATGCGCTCGCTCAGCGTGATGCGCGACACCGGTTGCCCGGTGGTGTTCGATGCCACGCACTCGGTGCAGCTGCCCGGCGGCATGGATGGGCGCAGTGGCGGCCAGCGCGAGTTCGTGCCTGTGCTGTCACGCGCCGCGGTCGCGGTAGGCATCGCCGGCATCTTCATGGAAACCCATCCCGATCCCGACCACGCGCTCAGTGATGGGCCCAATGCCTGGCCGCTGGATCGAATGCATGCACTGCTGGAGACGCTGGTCGCGCTCGACCAGATCACCAAGAAAAACGGCTTTCTCGAATCCGCCTGACCTTAGCGAAGGACCCATGACCACCATCACCCGAATCCACGCGCGCGAAATCCTCGACAGCCGCGGCAACCCGACGCTTGAAGCCGAGGTCACGCTCGACAGCGGCCACATCGGCCGCGCCGCGGTTCCGTCCGGTGCATCCACCGGATCCAAGGAAGCGGTGGAATTGCGCGACGGCGACAAGACCCGCTACCTGGGCAAAGGCGTGCGCAAGGCCGTGGCCAACGTCAACGGGGTCATTGCGCAGGCGTTGATTGGCGCCGATGCCAGCGACCAGGCTGGACTCGACGGGCGCCTGATCAATCTGGACGGCACCGAGAACAAGGCGCGCCTGGGCGCGAATGCGTTGCTTGGCGTGTCACTGGCGAATGCGCACGCAGTCGCTGCGTCGCGCAACCTGCCGCTGTGGGCGCACCTGGCCGGCGACGGCGATGCCGTCTTGCCGGTGCCGATGATGAACATCATCAATGGCGGCGCGCATGCCGACAACAATGTCGACATGCAGGAATTCATGGTCCTGCCGGTGGGCTTCGACAGCTTTGCGGAATCGCTGCGCGCCGGCGCGGAGATTTTCCACTCGCTGAAATCGGTACTGAAGGGCCGCGGACTCGGCACGTCGGTTGGCGACGAGGGCGGCTTCGCGCCGGACCTGCGCTCCAATGAGGAAGCCCTGGAAACCATCCTGGAAGCCATCGGCAAGGCCGGCTACAGCGCCGGCGAAGACGTGCTGCTTGGCCTGGATGTCGCCAGCACCGAATTTTTCGAGAACGGCAAATACAACCTGGTTGGCGAAGGCAAGCGCCTGAGCCCGGAGCAGTTCGTTGACTTCCTCGCCGGCTGGGCCGCGCAATATCCGATCATCACCATCGAGGACGGCATGGCCGAAAACGACTGGCATGGCTGGAAGTTGCTGACCGACCGCCTGGGCGCGAAGGTGCAACTGGTCGGCGACGATCTGTTCGTCACCAACCCGAAAATATTCCGCGAGGGCATCGACAAGAAAGTAGCCAACGCGATACTGATCAAGGTCAACCAGATCGGCACGCTGACCGAAACCTTGCAGGCGGTGGCGATGGCCGATGCCAACGGTTATGCGGCCATCATTTCGCACCGCTCCGGCGAAACCGAGGACACCACCATCGCCGACATCGCGGTGGCGACCACGGCGACGCAGATCAAGACCGGCTCACTGTGCCGTTCCGATCGGGTCGCCAAGTACAACCAGCTGCTGCGCATCGAACAAGCGCTGGGCGGCAGCGCGCGCTATGCCGGTCGCGCCGCTTTCGTGAGCTTGAACAACGCCCGGTGAAAAATGTACTGCGCCGCTGGTGGCCTATTGCGGCGCTGCTACTGCTGCTCGCAATGATGCTGGGCAAGCTGTGGTGGGGCGAAGGCGGCTGGCCCCAGGCGCGGCAATTGCAGCGCACGGTGGAGGAGCAACGCCGCGAAAACGCCCGGCTGCAGCAGCGCAACGATGCGCTTTCGGCGGAAGTACAGGATCTGAAATCCGGTGAGACCGCCGTCGAGGAACGCGCGCGCAGCGAGCTGGGCATGGTCAAGCCTGGGGAAATCTTCTACCGAGTCGTTGAACCGCATTCCGACGCCACGCCGGGCGATGACGCCGCTGTTGCAACCCCGCCAGCAACGACGGATGACGCAGTCCCGACAGCGCCGCCGCGCGCAACGACGGCCGCCGCCCCGGCAGCGCCGCCGCGCGCAACGACGGCCGCCGCCACCCCGACAGCCCCGCCGCTTGCCACGCCTGGCGCCGCCGCCGTGATACCGCCATCCGAAGCCACTGGCGATGGCGCCATTGCGCCGGAGCCCAAGCCATGACCTGGGCTGTGGTACCTGCCGCCGGCCGCGGATCCCGCTTCGGAAGCAGCACGCCCAAGCAATACCTGACCGCGGCCGGGCTGACGCTGATCGAGCACAGCCTGAAAGCATTGCTGGGCCATCCGGAAGTTGATGGCGTAGTGGTCGCGCTGGCGGTGGATGATCCGTTCTGGGCCGGCTGGCGCGAACTCGAGGGCAAGCCGATCTACACCTGCATGGGCGGCGCCGAGCGCGCTGATTCGGTACTGGCGGCGCTGCAGGCTTTGCCGGCAACAGTGAGCGAGGATCAATGGGTGCTCGTGCATGACGCCGCACGGCCATGCCTGCGCGCCGTTGACCTCACTCGCCTCATCGCGCTCGGGCAGGCCGATCCGATCGGCGCCATCCTGGCCGCGCCGGTGCGCGACACCATAAAGCGGGCAAATGCCGAAGCGCGCAGCAGCATGACCGAGCCGCGCGAGGCCTTGTGGCGCGCGTTGACCCCGCAGATGTTTCGACGTGGTGGTCTTACCCGCGCGTTGCAAGCCGCCATGCGCGTGGGCGCGAAAATAACCGACGAAGCCCAGGCGATGGAACGCCTGGGGCTGAAACCATTGCTGGTGGAAGGCTCCGAGGACAACATCAAGGTGACCACGCCGGCTGACCTGGCGATGGCCGAATTCATACTCAAGCAGATGCGCTGATCCCAAGCGGCTGCGGCATCAAGGAAAACCATGCGGATCGGCAGTGGCTTCGACGTGCATGCCTTTGGCGATGGCGACCACGTCATGCTTGGCGGCGTGCGCATCCCGTTCCATCGCGGACTGCAGGCGCACTCGGACGGCGACGTGCTCATCCATGCACTGTGCGATGCCTTGCTCGGCGCGCTCGCGCTGGGCGATATCGGCAGGCATTTTCCGCCTGGCGATCCGCGCTGGGCCGGAGCCGACAGTCGCCAGTTCCTGCGCCACTGCGCGCTCTTGCTCGATGAGCACGGCTGGACACTGGGCAACGCGGACCTGACCCTGGTCTGCGAGCAGCCCCGCGTTGGCCCCCACGCGCAGGCAATGCGCGAAAATATCGCGGCCGATCTTGGCGTTGCCATCGGCCAGATCAGCGTGAAGGGCACGACCACCGAAACCCTGGGCTTCACCGGCCGCGGCGAAGGTATCGCCGCGCAAGCGAGCGTCCTGCTGGTGCGGCCGTGAACGTCGAGGCTGTCGACTCGCCCGCCCTGGATGCGTCGCGGCAGCCTCGGGCCCATGGCCCCGCGGTAATGAGCGCGCGTATGCGCAGTGCGCCCGAAGACTTCAGGGTAGAGGAGCTGGCCTCGTTCGAAGCCAGCGGCTCTGGCGAACATCTGCTCCTGACGTTGCGCAAGCGCGGCATGAACACGGCCTTCGCCGCGCGCGCTTTGGCAAGCTGGGCGGGCATCAATGAGATGGGCATCGGCTATGCCGGTTTGAAGGACCGGCAGGCCGTGACCGTACAACGTTTCTCGGTGCACCTGCCAAAGCGCATCGCGCCCGATCTGGCGCTGCTGGAATCCGATGACCTGCAGGTGGTTGCCCATTCCTGGCACAACCGCAAACTGTCGCGCGGAGCGCTGGCGGGCAATCGCTTCACGCTGGTGCTGCGCGGGATCCAAGGCGAGCGCGACGCGATCGAGGAGCGGCTTGGCCAGATCAGGGCGGGCGGGGTCCCCAATTATTTCGGCGAGCAGCGCTTCGGGCGCGGCGGCGACAATGTCGATGCAGCACGGGCGATGTTCAACGGCCAGCGCATGCGTCGCGAGCAGCGCTCGATCTACCTGTCCGCTGCGCGTTCGGAATTGTTCAATGCCGTGCTTGCGCAACGGGTAGCGCAGGCCGATTGGAACCGCGGCATTGCCGGCGAGGTGTGGATGCTCGATGGCACGCACAGCGTGTTCGGACCCGAGCCGCTGTGTGCGGAACTGGCGGAACGCAGCGCGGCCATGGATATCCATCCAACCGGACCCATGTGGGGCTCAGGCGCCTTGCGTTGCAGCGAGGCTTGCCTGGCTTTGGAGACGGCCGCCGTAGATGCGCACGCCGACCTTCGCGCCGGACTCGAGCAGGCAGGATTGAAGCAGGAGCGCCGGTCATTGCGGGTGCGCGTGACCGAGCTGCAATGGCGATGGCTCGATGACGATGCACTGGAAGTAGCCTTCACGCTGGCGCCGGGTTCCTATGCGACCGAGGTGCTGGCCGAGCTCGGCGAAATCCGTTAGTCAGCGGCGCGCTTCGAGCAACACGAGCACCGCGCCGGAGCCGCCCTGGTTGGCCGGGGCGGAGGTGAAGGCGAGCACGTCGCCGCGCTGGCGCAACAGGCCGTCGACCAGGATTTTCAGCACCGGCCCGCCCTCCGATCGCAAGCCCTTGCCGTGCACGATGCGCACGCAAAGGCTGTGTTCGCGGCGTGCCTGGTTGAGGAACTGCTTGAGTTGCGACTGCGCATCGGCTGCACGCAAGTGATGCAGGTCTATCTCATCCTGCACGCTGAATTCGCCTCGGCGCAACTGTTTGAATATTTTTTCCGGCAGGGCAGGCCGCCGGTAACTTTGCAACTCCGCGCCGTCAATGGCTGAAAGTGGATTCGCAAGGTCACGCGATTGGCGCAACGCTTCCGATTCGTCGATGCGCAGCCGCCGTGGCTCCGGCGCGGGACGCGCACGGGGCGCGGCCGGCGGCGCCTGGATGCGGCGGACTTCCCCGATCGCATCACGGAAAAGTTCGGTGTCTTCCGGGCTGGGTTCGGCAGGTTCGACGCGTTTCATGATCGTGCCCGGTCGCTATGCAATTCCGATTGAAACATTGCCGGCTGCGCGCCTGCATCAGCGGCGACAACCAGCGCAGCCACATGGTGCCCCGGCGCGATTAAATGCCGCCCCAACCAGCGCGTCGTGGCCGCCATCGCGTGCGCCAGGTTGAAGCAGCAATTACCGGCATCCACCAGGACCGGCTTGCCCCGCGGCTCAACTCCGATCTCACCTCGAGGGCTACAGCGCGACTGGCGTCCAAGAACACCCCCGGCAAATATTTGCTTGCAGCCATGCTACGCCAGCGGCGCTCGAGTCGAGCCACGTGCCTGGGCCGCGCTGCAGCGAATGCCCACGCCTGCTTCGCGCGCGAGCCATCATCGCGTGCCGGCTGGTAGAATTTATCTGCCCGCCCCGGGTTTCGCCATCGGGTCACTGCAAAATGCGCGTACTGGTCAGCAACGATGATGGCGTGGATGCGCCAGGCATCCGTTTTCTCGCAGATGCGCTGCGTGGTGCCGGGCACGAGGTGACCGTCGTCGCACCCGACCGCGACCGATCCGGAGCCAGCAATTCTCTGACGCTGGACCAGCCGATCCGCGCGAACCTGCGCGGCGACAGCGTGTGGAGCGTGGCGGGCACTCCAACGGACTGCGTGCACCTGGCTTTGTCCGGCATGCTCGAGGCCGACCCGCACATCGTGCTTTCGGGAATCAACAACACCTCCAATCTTGGCGATGACGTCATCTATTCCGGCACTGTCGCCGCCGCGATGGAAGGACGCTGCCTGGGCTTGCCGGCGATCGCGGTGTCGTTGGCCAGCAAGGACCACCTGCCACGGCACTTCGAAAGCGCTGCCCGCGCAGCAGTGGAAATCACCGCCCGGTTGATGACCGATCCGTTACCCGCCGACACCATCCTCAACGTCAACGTGCCCGATCTTCCCTGGGCGCAGATCCGCGGCTATGAGGTCAGCCGCCTGGGCAATCGCCATCGCGCCGAACCGTGCATTCGCCAGGACGATCCCCGCGGCCAGCCGATCTGGTGGATTGGTCCGCCTGGCGCCGCCCAGGATTCCGGCCCGGGCACCGACTTCCACGCGGTGCGCAGCGGCTTCATTTCGATCACGCCGATCCACGTGGACCTGACCCGTTACCAGGCGCTTGAAGCGGTCGGCAGTTGGGTCAGCAGCCTTACGCAGGCGATGCACAAGGCATGATGGCGCGCTTCCAGGGCAGCCAGCAGGCGCAGGGCCAGGGCATGACCTCGCAGCGTGCGCGTGATCGCCTGATCGAGCGCCTGCGCAGCGAGGGCGGCATCCGCGACGAGCGCGTGCTCACCGCGCTGCAGACCCTGCCGAGACATTTGTTCATCGATGAAGCGTTGGCCTCGCGCGCTTATGAGGACACCGCGTTGCCCATCGGCAATGGCCAGACGATTTCGCAGCCGTGGGTGGTGGCGCGGATGACCGAGGCACTCATCGAGCATCGGCTTCCGACCAAGGTGCTCGAGATCGGTACCGGTTCCGGTTACCAGGCCGCGGTGCTAGCCACGCTCGGC